>JANMTA010000323.1:0-3229 GCA_031389965.1 Betaproteobacteria bacterium | reverse complement strand
TGCTCGTTCAGCACATGGCCGTGGATGTAGGTCCAGTCTTCACCGAGCAAATCCTTGCCGGCGAGGATCAGGCCGTCGAGCCGCGCCTCGGCGTCGTCGGCACCTTCCACATGGTGCGGCAGGCAGGTCAGCACGGCTTCGGCCGGACGCACATAGCGGTCGCCGTGAGCCTGCCGGATCTGCTCCGCCATCTCGTGCACGTAGCCACCCTGATAGGCGTTGGGCGGGAAGGGCACCGGCTCGTCGAACAGTTCCAGGTAACGCAGCCAGGCCGACACGGCGAGGATGTCCATCTGCCGGCCGGCGTCATTGACGTAGTACTCGCGCGTCACCTCGAAACCGGCAAAAGCCAGCAGCGAGGCGAGGCTGGCACCAAAAGCAGCGCCGCGACCGTGGCCGACATGCAGCGGCCCGGTGGGGTTGGCCGAGACGAACTCGACCTGCAGGCGGCGCGCGGCGCGGCCGTTCTTCGCCGCGCCGCGGCCAAAGCCAGGACCGGCGGCAAGCACAACGGCGACCACGGCGGTGCGCGCCGCGGGAGTCAGGGTGAAGTTGATGAAGCCGGCGCCGGCAACCTCTGCCTTCGTCACGTAAGGCGAAGACGGCAGCTCGCGCACCAGGCGCTCGGCGATCTGACGCGGATTGGTCTTCAGTTCGCGCGCCAGCTGCAGCGCCAGGTTGCTGGCGAAATCGCCATGGCTGACCTGCTTCGGGCGCTCGAGGATGATTTCAGCCTGGCTTTGCGCCGGGGCGACGCTGGCGAGCGCGGTGCGCAGCAGGCCGGCGAGATGCTGGCGGACGTCGAAGGCTGGGGCGGGAACGGGATCAGGTGAGGCGCTGGATGCTGTCATGTCAGGAGTATGCAGAGTCTTTACGGGGCATTCCGGGTGTTTCCGGGTGTTTCCATTGAGCCGTGAATTATACTGCCCGTTTATTGTCCGCCCCGGCCCTCAGTGCGCATCTTCCGCCTCATCCGTATCGCCCGCGTTGCCTACCTCTACGGGCTCGACAGTCTGGTCCTCGATCACGAACTGGAGCACAGCTTCCGGGCGCGCGTCCTGCTCGCGGCGCAGCGCCTGATGTTCTGGCGCGACCTGTCTGCCCCGCGCGCCGTGCGCCTGCGCCAGGCGCTGGAAGATCTGGGACCGATCTTCGTCAAGTTCGGCCAGTTGCTGTCGACCCGGCGCGACCTGCTGCCGCTGGATATCGCCGACGAACTGGCGCGGCTGCAGGATCGTGTGCCGCCGTTTCCCTCGGAACAGGCCATTGCCGAACTGGAGAAGGCCTACGGCAAACCGGTGGATCAGGTCTTCGCCTCCTTCGACCGCGAACCGGTGGCCTCGGCCTCGGTGGCGCAAGTACATTTCGCGGTGCTCCCGGACGGTCGCGAAGTCGCGGTAAAGATCCTGCGGCCGGGCATCCAGCCGGTGATCGAACATGACATTGCCCTGCTGCAGGTCGCGGCCAGCCTGCTGGAAACGCTCTGGGCCGACGGCCGCCGCCTCAAGCCGCGCGAGGTCGTGGGCGAGTTCGACAAATACCTGCACTACGAACTCGACCTGATGCGCGAGGCGGCCAACTGCTCGCAACTGCGGCGCAATTTCGAGGGTTCCGACCTGCTGATCCTGCCCGAGGTGCATTGGGACTGGTGCAGCACCAGCGTGATGGTCATGCAGCGCATGCACGGCACGACGATTTCGCAGATCGACGCGCTGCGCGAGAAGGGCATGGACATCCCGCGCCTGGCCCGCGCCGGGGTCGAGATCTTTTTCACCCAGGTCTTCCGCGACGGCTTCTTCCACGCCGACATGCACCCCGGCAACATCTTCGTCGCCACCGATGGGCCGCACCGTGGCAGCTACATCGCGCTGGATTTTGGCATCGTCGGCACCCTGTCGGACAGCGACAAGAACTACCTGGCACAGAATTTCCTGGCCTTCTTCCGCCGCGACTACAAGCGCGTCGCCGAGGCGCATATCGAATCCGGCTGGGCGCCCAAGGACACCCGCGTCGACGAATTCGAAGCAGCGATCCGCTCGGTCTGCGAACCCTTTTTCGACCGGCCGCTAAAGGAAATTTCGCTGGGCCGCGTGCTGCTGCGCCTGTTCCAGACCTCGCGCCAGTTCAATGTCGAAGTGCAGCCGCAACTGGTGCTGCTGCAGAAGACCCTGCTCAACGTCGAAGGGCTGGGGCGCGAACTCGATCCCGAACTCGACTTGTGGAAGACCGCCCTGCCCTATCTGGAACGCTGGATGAGCGAGCAACTGGGCTGGCTCGCCTTCGAGAACAACGTCAAGCGCGAGGCGTCGAACTGGGCCAGGCTGCTGCCGACCCTGCCGCGCCTGGTGCACCAGGCGCTGACGGCGACCGCGACCCCGGCCCCCAACCTGGAACTGGAAAGCCTGGCGGCCGAGATGCGCGGCTTGCGCCAGCTGCTGTGGCTGGCACTGGCGGTCGCCGCCGGTGCGCTGGCGTTCGCGGTCCTGCGCTAGGCCTTGGTTATAATGCCGGCGTCCGTTCGGGCCTGCTGCGCCGCCCCAGAATAGACCAAACGCATTTTCGGCTGGCGAGGAATTCCGATGCTGCTCTGGTTTGTCATTCTCTATCTGATGGTGTCAGTCGGCATCGGCCTGTTCGCCGCCCGCCGCGTCCATAACGCCCGCGATTTCGCCGTCGCTGGCCGCAGCCTGCCACTGCCGGTGGTGACGGCCACGGTGTTCGCCACCTGGTTCGGCGCCGAAGCGGTGTTTGGCGTCTCCGCCACCTTCGTCAAGGACGGCCTCGGCGGCGTCGTTGCCGATCCCTTCGGCTCCTCGATGTGCCTGATCATCGCCGGCGTCATCTTCTCGCGCTATCTGTACAAGCTCAACATCATCACCCTGGGCGACTTCTACCGCATGCGCTACAACCGCACCGTGGAAGTCATCACCACGATCTGCATCGTGCTCTCCTACCTGGGCTGGGTCGCGGCGCAGATCAAGGCGCTGGGGCTGATCTTCTTCGTCGTCACCGACGGCGCCGTCTCGCAGAACGCCGGCAAGATCCTCGGCGCCGCCATCGTGCTGACCTACACCGTGTTCGGCGGCATGTTCTCGGTGGCGATTCTCGACTTCGTGCAGATGGCGGTGTCGATGGGCGGCCTGCTGTTCATCGCCTGGATCGTCAGCGGAAAAGTCGGCGGTGGCGCCACGGCGATCATCGACCACGCCCGTGCGGCCGGCAAGCTGGA
>JANMTA010000286.1:0-4412 GCA_031389965.1 Betaproteobacteria bacterium | reverse complement strand
ACGTGTGCGCCGGGCATGGCGCGTTACTTCGTCGGTGAAAGTCCGATGGACAGGTTGTGCAGAGCCGAAGGCAAGGAGAAGGGCAAGGGCGTCGCCGCGTGGCGGGGTCTGTCGGTGCGCCCAATCCAAAGCTGCGGGGCGATGAACAAAAACCCGATATGAGGCGTGATGCATTCGGGACGAGCGGGCACGTTCTCGCTACGTCCTCCATCTGCGGCAGTTGAGTGCATTTTGTAAATCCGGCGTCCATGCAGTGAAGGTAACGCGTCTTACCCCGGGAGATCTCCCCGGTGCTTCGGAGGATCGAAGCTGGGCATCTGGCAACGGATGCTGAATACCGTGGAGAAGTCAGCAGAGGGCATAGTAGGTGGAAGGCAGGCAACGCTAGTGAGGCACTGCAATGTTGAAAGACGCAGCCCCGGATAGGCACGAGCCGCAAAGCTGATCAATGAAGGCCCGAACGGTGCCCCGCGAGGGGATTGAAAGAGAGGAGAAGTCGCTTGCCAAGGAACAACGGTTATGCATTCGGCGAGTCCAGCGGGCGCAAGCCTGATGGCTGGAATGAAACCGACGTTGGCGCGGCAGGAGATGAAGCTCCGGTTGAACGAGATGGTGGTATGCTTTTCATCATGCCAATCGACTTAATCTGCCGAACCGCCGGATACGTGACCCGTACGTCCGGTGGTGTGGGAGGGAGGGGCCGCGAGGCTTTTCCCTATCCTGATTGGACGTCATTGTTTTTTACACCACGAAGGAGATCATCATGAGAGGACTTCTAGCAGTATGTGTTCTCAGCTTGGCCTGTGTGCAGGCAGTTGCGCAGGATTCCGGATTGATCACGCGCCCCAGTAAACACTCAGTGGCTGAAACCTACGCCAAACTCCAAGCGGCAATTGAATCGAGCGGCGTGTATAAGGTGTTCTATCAGTTGGATCATGCGATGAATGCCGAGAAAGAGGCTGGCGCGAAACTGCCACCTTCCCAACTCATCCTGTTCGGCAATCCCAAGGGTGGAGCACCGCTCATCAAAGAGGCTCCTACGCTAGCCTTGGATCTCCCGAATCGTGCACTTGTTTGGGAGGATCAAGCTGGCAAAGTCTGGGTAACCTATAACGACATTGCCTCCATGTTTACACGACATGGCGTGAAGCGCACACCAGAGCAGATCAAAGTGATTGAGGCCCGGCAGACCGCGCTCTTCGACAAAGCTGTCGAATAGGAGGGTGACGTCCAACACTGCGCTCCAAGGGACGCTGCGCGATAAAGCCGCGCAGCGCCCCTGAGCTCCACGTGTAGACCGCGTTTGACGCAACCACGTTTCGTATATACACTTTGCCAATGGAGTTCGCTTGGTCTGAAGCGAAGCGCAACCTGAACTTGAAGAACCACGGGCTAGACTTTGTCGACGCCCCGCGAATCTTCGAGGGCGTTACATTCACCTACGAGGATGATCGCTTTTCCTATGGTGAGCAACGTTTCTTGACATTGGGTCTCCTGGCTGGCATTCCCGTCTCAATCGTTCACACGGAGAGCGAACATGAAATCCGAATCATCTCCTTCCGCAAAGCAACACAACGCGAAACGCAAATCTACTTCGATGAAATCAAAAACTGACTGGGCTCGTCTTGAATCAAAACATGATGCTTCAAAAGCAACTGATGAGCATCCCGAGGCCGAGGTCCGTCACATTGTCCGAGGTATCGTTCGACGCGGCCTCAAGCCGTTGCCATCCAAAGAGTCAATCTCGTTGCGGGTCGACCAAGACGTGCTAGAGTGGTTCAAGGCACAAGGGCCTGGATATCAAACACGCATCAATACCGTCCTGCGTGCATTTCGGGATGCCTCGGTCTGACTCATCATTCCACCGGACGCTGCGCGATGAAGCCGCGCCGCGCCGGTCACCTCTACCAACGCATGATCCGTCGGATCATCGACGCTTATGTCGATGCCCAAGCCCCAACCCGTCGTTCGAGCGGACCTCGCACATAAAGCCGCAGCCCCCGCCCACGCCGGGTCTCCGCGCTCAAGGAGTGCCCGTTATTGAGTCGTGCAAAGTTGTATCGATGTCCGTCGCATAAACCATAATCAGGAGGTATCACATGACTTTCGGCGAATCCATCAGCACCTGTTTCTCAAAATATGCGAAGTTCGACGGGCGTGCCTCGCGGTCCGAATTCTGGTGGTGGTTCCTGTTTACTTTCCTGACCTCGGCGGCAGCGGGCATCGTCAGCGAAACCCTGTCCGCGCTTTTTTCCCTGGCAGTTCTGCTGCCGTCTCTGGCAGTGGGCGCGCGGCGGCTGCACGACACGGACCGCAGCGCGTGGTTTCTGCTGCTCTGGTTCATTCCGATAATTGGCTGGATCATCCTGCTCGTGTGGGCGATCCAGGAAGCCAAGGAGCCGAATCGTTTTTGATCGATGGAGCGGGGCTCAGTGTTTTCCCGCTGGATACCGGACCGGGGAGTAAGGCAGACAGCTTGCGGGCGCGCTACCCAAGGGCCGGCCGGACTCTGCGCGATGAGACGCGTCGCTTGTATCGGACGCCGGCTCGCGGAGAAGTTCTGACTCGTGTTGAAGGTCTGGCTCAGCGGAGCTTCTGCGCTTGCGCTGTTCGCCGGCATCGCCTGCTACCTCGCGCCGCTGCAGCCGAACATCCTCGCCTTGCAGTTGGCGTTTTCGCCGCGGGCCTTGGCCGAGGTCGTCCATGCCTGGTCGGCGGAAGAGCTGCTGCGCTATCGGGCGCATCTGCCCTATGCCTGCCTGCTGCTGGCCTCCATGCTCGCCGTCTCGCCAGCGCCGACTTTCGTCGCCGCCTGCGCCTTGCGCAGGATGATTTTCCCGACCCCGTTGCAGCGGGTTTAAAATGCGCAAAAAAACCAGGGGGAGAAATGCGATGAAGTATCACATCGAGCAGCAGGGCAATGAAGTGGTCATCAGTTTCGATGCGCTGGACTCACAGGCGCAGGTGATGATCGAGGCCATCGGCCGCTGCCGGGAGAGCGCGGGGGCCTGCTCTTCCGGCGAGTGCATGAAGATTGCCGACATGGAGACCTGTGCCGTGGACGGCACCATGGCGGTCAGGCTGAAGCCACGTTCCGACGCGGCGCTGAGCATGGTCAGCCTTGGCGAATGCCTGAAGTATCACTTACCCAAGTAAGGCCCAAGGAAATTCACGCCTGACCGGTGCCGGCTTGCGCCACAGCGCGGGCGAGCCGGACAGATTCCCGGGCAGGATCAAACCTGCAGCACCTTGAGCAGATCCTGTTCGAGCCTGACCAGCGTGGCCGTCTGAGTCAGTTCATTGCCGCTGATGAGAAAGCTGTCTTCGACGCGCTCGCCAAGCGTGGAGATCTTCGCCGTATGCAGGGTGATGCCATGCTGGCCCAGTACCCGGGCGATGGCATAGAGCAGGCCGGGCCGGTCGGCGGCGGTTAGCGACATCAGGTACTGGCTGCCGCGCTCGTCGGCGCGGATATCGACTTCGGGCGTTACAGGGAAATGGCGCACCTGGCGCGACAGACGCCCGCCGAAGGAGGCGGGCAGCGGCGGCAGCTGGGTCAGTTGTTCGGCGATGTCGTGTTCGATCAGGGCGATCATGTCGCGGTAGGGCAGGCTGTCGTCGATGGGGAAGACGACGAAGCTGTCCAGTGCGTAGCTGTGGCGCGTGGTGTGGATCTTGGCGTCGACGATGCTGAAACCCAGCCGCGCGAAGAAGCCGCAGAGGCGGGCGAACAGCAGCGGCTGGTCGGGCACGTAGGCCATCACCTGCAGGCCCTCGCCCATCGGGTTGAGGCGGGCGCGCACCACCGGTTCGGCGGCGAGCGGCCGGTAATAAAGCGTGCGTGTATGCCATGCGATTTCATCGGCGGCATGGCGCATGAAGTAGGCGGTGTCGAGCTGGTTCCACAGTTCGGTTTCTATGTCCGGACGCAGGCCGTGGTAGCGCAGGATGCCGCGCGCTTCTTCCTGTCGCTCGGCGACGCCGGTGAGCTGCAGCACCGTGGTGCCCTTGAGAACACTCGCCGCCATGCGGAACAAATCTTCGAGCAGCTTGCCCTTCCAGGCGTTCCACACTTTCGGGCTGGTGCCGCGAATGTCAGCGACAGTCAGCAGGTAGAGCGCGGTGAGCCGGCGTATGCTGCCTACCCTGCTGGCAAAGGCGAGGATGACTTCTGGATCGGCCAGGTCCTGCTTCTGCGCGACTTGCGACATGTTCAGGTGATGCTCGACGAGGAAGAGTACCAACGCGGCATCGTCGCCGGTGATGCCATGGTCGCGGCAGAAGGCGGCGGCATCGCGCTTGCCCAGTTGCGAGTGGTCGCCGCCGCGGCCTTTGGCAATGTCGTGGAACAGCGCGGCGATGTAGAGCAGCCAGCGCTTGTCGAAGCCGGTGATCAGGCGCGAACAGAACGG
>JANMTA010000212.1:0-5428 GCA_031389965.1 Betaproteobacteria bacterium | reverse complement strand
TGGCACATGTACGACACGGTCAAGGGTTCCGACTGGCTCGGCGACCAGGACGCGATCGAGTTCATGTGCCGCAAGGCCAATGAGGTCGTGGTCGAACTCGAACACTACGGCATGCCTTTCGACCGGCTCGACAACGGCAAGATCTACCAGCGCCCCTTCGGCGGCCACATGTCGAACTTCGGCGAGAAGCCGGTGCGCCGCTCCTGCGCCGCGGCCGACCGTACCGGCCACGCCATGCTGCACGCGATGTACCAGCGCAACATCAAGGTCAATACGCAGTTCTTCGTCGAATGGCAGGCGCTGGATCTGGTGCGCGATGCCGAGGGCGATGTGCTCGGCGTCACCGCGATGGACATGGAGACCGGCGAGATCGTGGTGTTTCACGCCAAAGCGACCATTTTCGCCACCGGCGGAGCAGGGCGCATCTACTACTCTTCGACCAACGCCTTCATCAATACCGGCGATGGCGTCGGCATGGCGGCGCGTGCCGGGATACCGCTGGAAGACATGGAATTCTGGCAGTTCCACCCAACCGGCGTCGCTGGTGCCGGGGTGCTGATCACCGAGGGCGTGCGCGGCGAAGGCGGCATCCTGCGCAACTCGGATGGCGAGCGCTTCATGGAACGCTACGCGCCGAATGCCAAGGACCTGGCTTCGCGCGACGTGGTGTCGCGTGCCATGACCACCGAGATCAACGAAGGCCGCGGCTGCGGCCCGAACAAGGATTTCGTGCTGCTCGACATCACCCACCTGCCGCCCGAAACCATCATGAAACGCCTGCCCGGCATTCACGAAATCGGCATCCAGTTCGCCGGCGTCGATTGCCTCAAGGAACCCTTGCCGGTGGTGCCGACCTGCCACTACCAGATGGGTGGCATCCCGACCAATTACCTCGGTCAGGTCGTGGTTCCCAAGGGCGGCAACCAGAGCGAGCCGGTGCATGGCTTCTATGCCGCCGGCGAATGCGCCTGCGCTTCGGTACATGGCGCCAATCGCCTCGGCACCAATTCGCTGCTCGACCTGCTGGTGTTCGGCAAGTCGGCCGGCGAGACGGCGGTGAACGACCTGAAAAACAATGTCAAGGCGCACAAGCCGCTGGCGCAGGAATCCATCGACCGTACGCTTGTCCGCGTCGATCGACTCAACCACCAGAAGGATGGCGCCGACGTGCATCAGACGCGCCTGGCCATGCAGCGCACGATGCAGAAGCATGCCGGCGTGTTCCGTTTTAAGGACATGCTCGCGGAAGGCGTAAAGCGCATTGACGAGATCGCCGGCCAGGTGGCGCAGACCCAGATCAAGGACAAGTCGATGGTGTTCAACACCGCCCGCATCGAGGCGCTGGAACTCGACAACCTGATTGAAGTCGCCAAGGCCACCATCGTCTCGGCCAATGCCCGCACCGAGTCGCGCGGCGCCCATGTGCGAGACGATGCGGTCGATAGTCCCGAGACGCCGGATGGTCGCGACGACAAGAACTGGCTCAAGCACTCGCTGTGGTATCGCGAAGGCAATCGCCTCGATTACAAGCCGGTGCAGATGAAGCCGATGAGCGTCGACACCATCGAGCTCAAGAAGCGCGCCTACTGACGCTCATGGCACCGAGCGCCACCCCCGAAGATGAAACACGCGAAAAGCCGTTTGGTTGCCCGCCCCCCTTCCCCCTCGCGGGGGGTTACTGGTCGGCGCGCTGCGCGCGTACATCACCGGGGACTCCGAACAAGGTGTTACACGTTAATTAACAAGGAATGACGATGACGAACGCCAACCGCACTGTCCAGTTCAAGATCTATCGCTACGATCCGGATCAGGACGCCAAGCCTTACATGCAGGACATCTCGGTCGAGATCGAGTCCACCGACCGCAAGCTGCTCGATGCCATGGTCAAGTTGAAGGCGCAGGACGATTCGATCTCCTTCCGCCGTTCCTGCCGCGAAGGCGTCTGCGGTTCCGACGCCATGAACATCAACGGCAAGAACGGCCTGGCCTGCCTCACCGCAATGGACAGCTTTCCGGAGGGCAAACCCATCGTTCTTCGCCCGTTGCCGGGCCTGCCGGTGATCCGCGACCTGATCGTGGATATGACGCAGTTCTTCAAGCAGTACAACTCGATCAAGCCCTACCTGATCAACAACGATCCGCTCCCCGAGCGCGAGCGCCTGCAGTCGCCGGAGGATCGCGAGGAACTCAACGGACTCTACGAGTGCATTCTCTGCGCCTGCTGCTCGACCGCCTGCCCGTCCTTCTGGTGGAACCCGGACAAGTTCGTCGGTCCGGCCGGATTGCTCGCTGCCTATCGCTTCATCGCCGATACGCGTGACCAGGCTACCGCCGAGCGCCTCGATGACCTCGAAGACCCATATCGCCTGTTCCGTTGTCACACCATCATGAATTGCGTCGACGTCTGCCCGAAGGGCCTCAACCCGACCAAGGCGATCGGCAAGATCAAGGAGATGATGGTTAGACGTGCCGTCTAACCATCTTCTCCTTGATGAACATTATTTGCCATCCCGCAACCCCCTTCCCGAGGAAGGGCGTGACTTTGGTTCAGCCGCTCTCGCGGCTTGCGTTTTGGCGGGAGTAAGTAGAGGTGAGTGAGGATCGCCGGGCGCGCATCAATCGCCTGAAATGGCATTGCCGGCGCGCCCTGCTGGAGCTGGACCTGGTGTTTGACCGCTTCTGGGAGCGCTACGAAGAGAATCTCGATGCGCAAGGAGAAGCGGCGCTGGAAAGTTTGCTGGAGCTGGAAGACCACGATCTGTGGGCGCTGGTCAGCGGCAGGGATGTCACCGACGATCCGCAACTGGCGGCATTGATTGAGCGGCTAAGGGAAGTTTCTCCCATAGCCAATTTCGAGTAGCAACGACATTTCAACGGGCCTGAAAGAGGATCTGATCATGAGCACGAATCGCACAGCAACCCTGACCATAGATGGCAAGACCGTGGAATTCCCGGTGATGACCGGTGTTCATGGCAATGATGTCATCGACATCCGCACCCTCGGTGCCAAGACCGGCTTGTTCACCTACGACTCGGGATTCCTTTCGACGGCGAGCTGCCAGTCCAAGGTGACCTTCATCGACGGTGACAAGGGTGAGTTGCTGTATCGCGGCTACCCGATCGAGCAGTTGGCGGAGAACTGCAACTTCCTCGAAGTCGCCTACTTGCTGAAGAACGGCGAACTGCCCAACCCGACGCAGAAGAACGAATTCGAAACCACGATCAAGAAGCACACCATGGTGCACGAGCAACTGGTTCGGCTCTACCAAGGGTTCCGCCGCGACGCGCACCCGATGGCGGTGATGGTCGGTGTCGTCGGCGCGCTTTCAGCCTTCTATCACGATGTCACCGATTTCGCTGATCCCGAGGATCGCAGCATCTCCTTCAATCGCCTGGTGGCCAAGCTGCCGACCATCGTCGCCATGGCCTACAAGTACAACACCGGCCAGCCTTTCATGTACCCGCGCAATGACCTCGATTACACGGCCAACTTCATGCACATGATGTTCGGCACGCCCTGCGAGGAATACAAGCCGAATCCGGTGCTGACCCACGCCCTCGACACCATTTTCACGCTGCACGCCGACCACGAGCAGAACGCTTCGACCTCGACAGTGCGCCTGGCGGGATCAAGCGGTGCCAATCCCTTCGCCTGCATTTCTGCCGGCATCGCCTGCCTCTGGGGTCCGGCGCACGGCGGTGCCAACGAGGCCTGCCTGGAAATGCTTGAGGAAATCGGCGACGTCTCGCGCGTCGGCGAATACATCAAGCGCGCCAAGGACAAGAACGACAGCTTCAAGCTGATGGGCTTCGGCCACCGCGTGTACAAGAACTTCGATCCGCGCGCGAAGCTGATGAGCAAGGTCTGTTCCGATGTCCTGGCCGAACTGGGCCTGGAGAATGACCGGCTGTTCAAGCTGGCCAAGGAACTGGAAAAGATCGCGCTGGAAGATACCTATTTCGTCGAGAAGAAGCTTTACCCGAATGTCGATTTCTACTCCGGCATCGTGCAAAAGGCGCTGGGCATCCCGACCTCGATGTTCACCTGCATCTTCGCCCTGGCCCGCACGGTCGGCTGGATGACGCAGTGGGAGGAGATGATTACCGACCCGGAATACAAGATAGGCCGTCCGCGCCAGCTCTACATCGGTGCCGCGCGTCGCGACGTCAAACCTCTGGCCCAGCGCTGACCCGTCGTCAGAACAAGAGCGGGGGGCGTCATACGCCCCCCGGTTTTTTCCCCTCATACAGGATCAGGTGATGCAATGATGAAGCAGATGCTGTCCAACTCGTATCTGTTCGGCACCAATACGCCGTACATCGAGGCACTGTACGACGCCTATCTCGCCAATCCGGCCTCCGTGGAGCCGGTCTGGCGCGATTATTTCGACAAGCTCGGCACCCTGCCGGGCGCAGGCAACTATACGGGCCCGGACGTGGCCCACTATCCGGTAATCACTTCCTTTGCGCAGCGCGCCAAGGATGGCACCCTGCAGGCGGGGCGCGCCACGGCACAGTCGGACGGCAAGCAGATCAAGGTATTGCAGATGATCAATGCCTACCGCTTCCTCGGCAACCGCTGGGCGCAGCTGGATCCGCTGAAGCGCGCGGAACGTCCCGTGGTCGCCGAACTCGAGCCGTCCCACTACGGCTTCACCGAGGCCGATCTCGGCCAGGTGTTTCAGACCGGTTCGTTTGCCGCGGTACCCGAATCGGCTACTTTGCGCGAGATTCTGGAAGCCTGCCGGCAGACCTTCTGCGGCACTATCGGTACCGAGTTCATGTACATCTCGGATGTCGGCCAGAAGCGCTGGTTGCAGAACAAGCTCGAACCGATTCGCGGCACGCCGGCCTACACGCCGGAAGACAAGAAGCGCTTCCTGGTGCAGCTGACCCACGCCGAAACGCTGGAGCGTTACCTGCACACCAAGTATGTCGGCCAGAAGCGCTTCTCGCTCGAGGGCGGCGAAGCCCTGATCCTGGCCATGGACCAGTTGATCCGCACTGCCGGCATGGTCGGCGTACAGGAAATGGTCATCGGCATGGCCCATCGCGGCCGGCTCAACGTGCTGGTGAATACCCTGGGCAAGCAGCCGGCGATGCTGTTCGACGAGTTCGAGGGCAAGAAGAAGTCGGCGCTCTCGGCCGGCGACGTCAAGTACCACATGGGCTACTCGTCCGACGTCGGCACGCCGGGCGGCCCGGTGCACCTCACGCTGGCTTTCAACCCTTCGCATCTGGAAATCGTCAATCCCGTGGTGGCCGGATCGGTCTATGCGCGCCAGGTGCGCCGTGGTGCCGAGGGCAAAGTCCAGGCGTTGCCGGTGCTGATCCACGGCGACGCGGCTGTCGCCGGACAGGGCGTGAATCAGGAGATGCTGAACTTCTCCAACACCCGTGGTTACGGCACCGGCGGCACGATACATAT
>JANMTA010000206.1:0-2303 GCA_031389965.1 Betaproteobacteria bacterium | reverse complement strand
GCCGCTCGCCGCCAGGGTTGCCCCCGCGCTGCCGCTCGACTTGCATGTGTAAAGCATTCCGCCAGCGTTCAATCTGAGCCAGGATCAAACTCTTCAGTTCAATCTGTCTGTTTTACTACTCACTCAAACGAATCTCAGAGGCTAAACTTTTACATTTAACCTTACTGTTATTTCGTGCAAGTGCTTGCTTCTCATACTTTTAGCATCCAGCAGCAGCAGATCCATCACTTCATGCTTTCACACTCCGCTCAGAACTCGGCCCGGATCTTTCAACCCGGACCAGCAATCGCCTCTTCGATTTCGAGACGACTACCCGCCACCACCTCCAGCACAGCAAGCACCTACACCTATCGGTTGTTTGGTTTTTAAAGAACTCCCGCCTGTTTCAGCGGCTCCGCAATCAGCAGAGAGGGGCGATTATAGGGAGCCATTTCCGATGTGTAAACCCCCTTCACAAAGTTTTTTTGCCGCGCATACAAAAAGCCCTACGTGGCGGGGATTTAGAGCGGACGACTAGGTGACGCCGTGCGCAGTTCTAAGTGACGCCGGACGCAATTTCAGGAAACCGGAATCATCTTTCTGCCGGCATCGTAGAATCATTCGCCATGATTCCGTATCCCCTGATCCGGCCGCTGCTTTTTGCACTTGATGCCGAACGTGCTCATGAATTGACGCTGCGCCTCCTCGCAGCGGGCGATGCGCTGGGATTCGGGCCGTCGCAGCCTGTCGGCAGCGCCCCGACCGAGGTCATGGGGCTCCAGTTTCCCAATCGCGTTGGCCTGGCCGCCGGTCTCGACAAGAACGGGACCGCAGTCGATGGCCTCGGGTGCCTCGGCTTCGGCTTTCTCGAAGTGGGAACGGTGACGCCGCGCCCGCAACCCGGCAATCCGAAACCCCGCCTGTTCCGGCTTCCTGAACAACAGGCCATCATCAACCGCATGGGCTTCAACAATGCAGGAATTGACGCATTGTTGGAGAGGCTGGCGTCTGTCCGCTACCGCGGCATACTTGGCATCAACATCGGCAAGAACTTCGATACCCCCATCGAGCAGGCCGTCGATGACTACCTGATCTGCCTCGACAAGGCCTACCGGCAGGCAAGCTACATCACCGTCAATATTTCTTCGCCCAACACTAAAAACCTGCGCCAGTTGCAGGGGGTTTCCGAACTCGATACGCTACTGGCAGCGCTGAAGTCCCGTCAAATCGCACTGGCGGACCAGCATGGCAAGTATGTGCCGCTGGCGCTCAAGATCGCACCGGATCTCGAGCAAGGCCAGATCATCGACATCGCTGACGCCCTCAGGCGGCATCGAATCGACGCCGTGATCGCGACCAATACCACGCTGGGCAGGGAAGGCGTCGAATCGTCGCCACTGGCCACCGAAGCGGGCGGACTGTCCGGCGGCCCGCTGTTCGAGAAATCCACTGCCGTGATTCGCAGCCTGGCGCAGGCACTGGCCGGCGAATTGCCCATCATCGCTGCCGGCGGCATCACCAGCGGTGCACGGGCACGCGCCAAGATCGATGCCGGCGCTGCCCTTGTGCAGATCTACAGCGGGCTGATCTACCGTGGCCCGCGGCTCATCGGTGAATGCATCGAAGCGACCACCCTCTGAGCGTGGCAGTTACAATTGTTTCTCTTGCACAGACACCCTTAAAAGCGAGATAATTTGATCTCCACCAATTGTTGCGGGCCTCGCGCAGCGCTCCGCGCATCATGACCAGTTACCTCTTCATAATTCTCGGCGCAGTCCTCGTCAATAACGTCGTCCTCGTCCGCATTCTCGGCTTGTGCCCATTCATGGGCGTTTCCAAGAAGCTCGAAACCGCGGCGGGCATGGGGGCCGCCACGACTTTCGTGCTGACCCTCGGTAGCGGCGCCAGCTACGTCATCGACACCTGGCTGCTGATCCCGAACCAGCTCGAATACTTGCGCACGCTGTCCTTCATCGTGACCATCGCCGCCATCGTGCAGCTCACGGAACTGGTGATCCAGAAGACCAGTCCGCTGCTGCACCAGGTGCTGGGCATCTACCTGCCGCTGATCACGACCAATTGCGCCGTGCTCGGCATTCCGCTGCTCAATGTCAGCCTGCGTCACAACTTCCTTGAGTCCTTGCTGTTCGGCTTCGGTAGCGCGGTGGGTTTCACGCTGGCGCTGATCCTGTTCGCCGGCATCCGTGAGCGCATGGAGGCGGCCGATGTTCCGGTGCATTTCCGCGGTACGGCAATCGCCATGATCACGGCCGGGCTGATGAGCCTGGCCTTCATGGGCTTCGCCGGCCTGGATAAGTTCAAGT
>JANMTA010000148.1:0-9425 GCA_031389965.1 Betaproteobacteria bacterium | reverse complement strand
GCGCCGACTTTTGCCAGACAGCGGCTATCTGCGGGCGGAGGCGGACGAGGCGGTGCTGCTGGCCGACGTGGGCGAGATCGGTCCCGACTACCTGCCGGGGCACGCCCATGCCGACACCCTCTCCTTCGAGCTGTCGGTGTTCGGGCAGCGGGTGGTGGTGAATTCGGGGACGTCGGAATACGGGCTGGGCGCTGAGCGACTGCGCCAACGCGGCACCGCGGCGCACAGCACGGTGCAGATCGATAGCGCCGATTCGAGCGAGGTCTGGAGCGGCTTTCGAGTCGCGCGCCGGGCGCGGCCGCTGGGCCGAGCGCTGGATGAGGAGGGTGACGCGGAGGGTGACGCGGTGATCCTCGGCTGCGCCCATGACGGATACGCGCGCCTGCCGGGGCGGCCGTTGCATCGCCGCGAATGGCGGCTGACGTCGGCCGGCCTGCGCATCATCGATCGCATCGAAGGCAGTTTCGGCAGGGCGGTCGCGCGGTTCCACCTGCATCCGGCGATTACCGCCTATGGCGACGGCGTATTGGGCGAACTGGAGTTATCCGACGGACATAGAATCCGCTGGTCGGCGAGCGGTGGTACGGCGCGCATTGTCGACACGACCTGGCATCCGGTCTTCGGGCAGTCGGTGGCCAATCGCTGCATCGAGCTCGAATTTGAGGGGTCGCACGCCGTGATGGAGTTCACCTGGGCCTGATATGCATATTCTGTTTCTGACCGACAATTTCCCGCCCGAGGTGAATGCCCCTGCTTCGCGCACTTTCGAGCATTGCCGCGAATGGGTGGGGGCCGGGCATCGCGTGACGGTGATTACCGGCGCGCCAAATTTCCCGAAGGGGCGGGTGTTCGACGGCTATCGCAATGCGCTGTGGCAGACCGAGGAAATGGCCGGCATCCGCGTCGTGCGCGTGTGGACCTATATCACGGCGAACGCGGGCTTCATCAAGCGTATCCTCGATTACCAGAGCTTCATGGCGGCGGCGATACTGGCTTCGCCGTTCATCCGCGGCGTGGATGTGGTGGTGGGGACGTCGCCGCAGCTGTTTACGACCTGTGCGGCGTATGCGGTGAGCCGGCTGAAGTGCATTCCGTATGTGTTCGAGCTGCGTGACCTGTGGCCGGAATCGATCCGCGCGGTCGGCGCCATCGGCAACACGCGCGTGCTGGACATGCTGGAGTGTCTTGAACTGTTTTTGTATCGCAAGGCGGCGCGCATCGTTTCGGTGACCCAGTCTTTCAAGCGTAATCTGGTCGGGCGCGGCATCGACGGTGCCAAGATCGCGGTCGTGACCAACGGCGTGGATGTCAGTCGTTTCAAGCCGCAGCCGCGTGATTCCGCCCTGGAACGCGAACTGGGTCTGGAGGGAAAGTTCGTTGCCGGTTACATCGGTACCCACGGCATGGCGCATGCGCTGGAAACCTTGCTCGAGGCCGCGCGGCGACTGCAGGACGATCCGGTCGGGCGCGATATCCGCCTGCTGTTCCTTGGTGACGGCGCCTACAAACAGAAACTGGTGGAGCAGGCACAGACCATGAGCCTGAGCAACGTGGTGTTCGTGGATTCTGTGCCGAAGGAAGAGGTGGTGCGCTACTGGTCGCTGCTGGACGTCTCGGTCATTCACCTGAAGAAGACCGAACTGTTCACTACGGTGATTCCATCAAAGTTGTTCGAGTGCATGGGCATGGGTATTCCGGTGCTGCACGGCGTTGCCGGCGAATCGGCAGAGATCGTAGAGCAAGAAGGCTGCGGGCAGGTGTTTGAACCGGAGAATGTGGATGCTCTGTGCGCCGGGCTTTTGGCCCTGAATTCGGATGAGGCCTTGCGGCAACGTTATCACCTTAACGGGCTCGCGGCTGCTGGCCGTTACGATCGCAAGGAATTGGCGCTGCGCATGCTGAAAGAAATACAACATGTTTTGTAGGGCGCCTGCACTGCATTTCTGCACAAACCATGATGCTTTCCCAAGACCCGTCGCTGACGGACGTTTTCAGCTACCTGTTGCTGGCTGACGGATTGCGATTATCCGGCGCTCGATCCGAATGCCACGAACTCTTCCGCCGGATGGAGTTCAGCATGCTTATCGACAATACGGATGACCATGAGAAGAACCATTCTTTGGTGCTACAGAGCGGGAAATGGCACTTGTCGAAGGCGTACGGTGCTGCCGATATCGAAACCCTCGAGCGCTCCATCGATTGTGATGAGCTGCTGTCGATCCGGAGAGCGATCCGGTAGAGCGAACGGTTGCACGAGTATCGCGCGGCGTAACACCCATCAGTAAAGCGAACGTCAGCCGCCCTTGCGGCGTGACAGCGGATGGCGCGGGACGTCGGGATGCCGCCGCGCGGGTGCGCTCCTGACGGTTTTGGCGGGCGTCGCGTGTGTCGGTCGCCGTGTCGCCAGCGCCGACTTTTCGTGTGGCGGGGCGCCCGTGCCCGCCGGTTGCCAGGCCGGAATCAGGTGGCGCTTGCCCGGCCCGATCAGGTCGGCGCGGCCCATGGTTTTCAGGGCTTCGCGCAACAGGGGCCAGTTCTCCGGATCGTGATAGCGCAGGAAGGCCTTGTGCAGTTTGCGCTGCCTGGCACCGCGCACCACGGCGACGCCTTCGGACTCCGCCGTGACCTTGCGCAGCGGATTTTTCTCGGTGTGCCACATCGCGGTTGCCAGCGCCAGCGGCGTCGGCAGGAAGGTCTGCACCTGGTCGAGGCGGAAGCCGTTCTTCTTCAGCCACAGCGCGAGTTCGAGCATGTCTTCATCGGTTGTACCGGGGTGGGCGGCGATGAAGTAGGGGATCAGGTACTGCTCCTTGCCGGCTTCCTTGGAGAACTTGTCGAACATCTGCTTGAAGCGTTCGTAGGCGCCCATGCCCGGCTTCATCATTTTCGACAGCGGGCCTTCCTCGCTGTGTTCGGGCGCGATCTTGAGGTAGCCGCCGACGTGGTGCGTCACCAGTTCCTTGACGTACTCGGGCGAGCGCACGGCGAGGTCGTAGCGCAGGCCGGAACCGATCAGGATCTTCTTGATGCCGGGCAGGGCGCGCGCCTTGCGATACAGCGAAATCAGCGGCGCGTGGTCGGTGTTGAGGTTCTCGCAGATGCCCGGGTAGACGCAGGACAGGCGGCGGCAGGAGGACTCGATTTTCGGGTCCTTGCAGGCCATGCGGTACATGTTGGCGGTAGGCCCGCCGATGTCGGAGATGACGCCGGTGAAGCCCGGCGTCTTGTCGCGGATCTCCTCGACTTCGCGCAGGATCGAGGCTTCCGAGCGGCTCTGGATGATGCGGCCTTCATGCTCGGTGATCGAGCAGAAGGTGCAGCCGCCGAAGCAGCCGCGCATGATGTTGATCGAGAAGCGGATCATTTCCCAGGCCGGGATCTTGGCGTCGCCGTAGGCCGGGTGCGGCGCACGGGCATAGGGCAGGCCGAAGACATGGTCCATTTCTTCGGTGGAGAGCGGCAACGGCGGCGGGTTGAGCCAGACGTCACGCATGCTCGCGCCCTCGCCATGGGCCTGGATCAGGGCGCGGGCGTTGCCGGGGTTGGATTCGAGGTGGAACGTACGCGAGGCGTGGGCGTAGAGCACCGGGTCGTCCCTGACCTGCTCGTAGGAGGGCAGGCGGATGGCGGTGTGCGCGCGCGCCGCCTTGTGTTGCGCCAGGCGCTCGGCGCGGCTGACGACGCGCACAATCGCCGTATCGCCAGCGCCGACATTCTGACTCTGCTTGTCGGCTTCCATCGCGTAGGGATCGGGGTGGGCGTGCACCGCGCCCGGCGTATCCACGGTGGTCGAGTCGGCCTCGGCCCATTCCGGCCCCGGCAGCCAGCCATGCGGCACCATGAAGGCCGTGCCGCGCAGGTCGCGGATGTCGCCGATCTTTTCGCCTTTGGCCAGGCGGTGGGCGACTTCCACCAGTGCCCGCTCGGCGTTGCCGAAGAGCAGCAGGTCGGCCTTGGAGTGGGGCAGGATAGAGCGCCGCACCTTGTCCGACCAGTAGTCTTAGTGCGCGATGCGGCGCAGGGACGCTTCGATGCTGCCGATCACCAGCGGCACCTCGGGAAAGGCCTCGCGGGCGCGCTGCGAATACACGATTACGGCGCGGTCGGGGCGGCGGTCGGCGGCGGCGTTGGGCGTGTAGGCGTCGTCCGAGCGGATCTTGCGGTCCGACGTGTAGCGATTGACCATCGAATCCATGTTGCCGGCAGTGATGCCGAAAAACAGCTTCGGCTTGCCCAGTCGCTTGAAGTCGTCTGCCGAGTGCCAGTCCGGCTGCGCGATGATGCCGACGCGAAAGCCCTGCGCCTCCAGCAGGCGGCCGACCAGCGCCATGCCGAAACTGGGGTGGTCGATATAGGCGTCGCCGGTGACCAGGATGATGTCGCATTCGTCCCAGCCCAGCGCCTCCATCTCGGCGCGCGACATCGGCAGGAAAGGCGCCGTGCCGAGACGTTGCGCCCAGTACTTGCGATAGGAGGTGAGCGGCTTCGCCGCGGCTGGAATCATTGCGACTTTACAAGACTAAGCCGCGCGGACGCGGCTTTGCGAGGGCACGTGGCGGGCCAGGAAATCCATCTGGTCGGCCAGGATGTTGCGGTTGCAGAGGATCAGGTATTCCGCCTTGTTCGGCACATAGGGCGCGTACACGAGTTCCATGCGCGCCTGTTCGGGGGTGCGGCCGCTCTTGGTCTGGTTGCAGTGGCGGCAGGCGGTGACGACGTTCATCCAGGTGTCGCGTCCGCCCTGCGAGACGGGGAGGATGTGGTCGCGCGTCAGGCGCTGCGAGGAGAACTCGTGTGCGCAGTAAGCGCAGATGTGGCGGTCGCGGTGGAAGAGTTCGCGGTTCGACAGCGGCGGCGTCGGATGCAGCGACTTGCCCGACAGTGCCTTGCCGCGGATGGCGATGATGCTGTTGGTGGCGAGTTCCGAGCGTTCGCCGGTGACGCGATTGGTGCCGCCATGGAAAATGAACTGCGTGTCGCCCGCGTCCCAGGCGACCAGGTCGCGTGCGACGTAAATGCAGGCATGTTGCCAGCTCACCCAGCGGTGCGGAACACCATACTGGTCGAGGGTAAGGATCAGCGGATGGCGACTCATCTCTATAGAATCCTGTATCTGAACGAATTTAGCAGACCGCAATGATTTTTCATAGCTTCGATATGAGGGGAATTGGGGCGCGACGCTTGCGATTCGCGATCCTGGCCTCTCTCGTTTTCCATCTGCTGCTGCTGTGGCCGGCGCTGCCACGACTGCCGGGCAAGGAGAGTTTGCTGCTGCAGGCCACCCTGCGCCCGTCACCGCCGGCCCCCGCTGCACCTGCGCCACCTCTGCCGCCTCTGCCGCCTCGCGCCGAGGTGTCAGCGCCGGTTCCCGCACTGCGTCCGCCGGTTCTTGCGACAACAAGCTTGGACCTGCCGAGGCCGCCTCCGGTTCCACCGGGGCCGGCGATAGCGGCCGATCCCGCCCCGCCACCGGCTCCCGGCCCCGCCCTGACCGCCGCTGCGGCGGTGGCGGTGGCGCCGGTGGCAGGTTCGCCATCCGGCGCGCTGCTGACCCAGGCCAACGCATCGGGCGCGGCGCTCGACGGATTGCGCGGCTATCGACTGTCCGTGGCGACCCAGGCCCGCCGCTTCAAGCGCTACCCGCCCCAGGCCATGGCAGCGGGCTGGGCGGGGACCGCGGAGGTGCGCCTCGAAGTCGGCAGCGACGGCCGGCCGCGCGCTGCCACGGTCGACCGCTCCAGCGGCCATGAGCCACTGGACCGGGCGGCGCTGACGATGATCGATGCCGGCGCCCTGCGTGCGCTCTTGCCCGAGAGTCTGCGCGGCAGGAACTTCGCGGTGGTGCTGCCGGTGGTTTTCAGCCTGGACGACGACTAGTCAGCGCGGTGGCGGCGGCGTCAGGTCTTCGGTATGGAAGCGGTACTGCCCGCTGCGGCGATCGGCAAAGTAGTGCTTCAGGGTGATGGCGATGGTGCGAAAGGCAATCTCGTCCCAGGGAATCTCGTCCTCGCTGAACAGGCGCAGTTCGAGGGTTTCCGCGCCGGGGGCAAAGTCCAGATCCAGCAGTTGCGAGCGGTAGATGACATGCACCTGGTGGATGTGCGGGACGCTGATCAGCGTGTACATCTCGCCCAGATCGATGCGCGCGCAGGCCTCTTCCAGGGTTTCGCGCAGGGCCGCGGCGGCGACGGTTTCGCCGTTCTCCATGAAGCCCGCCGGCAGCGTCCACTTGCCGTGGCGCGGTTCGATGGCGCGGCGGCAGAGCAATACGCGATCTTCCCATGCGGGCAGTGCGCCCACCACCAGGCGCGGATTGCGGTAATGAATCGCGCCGCAGGTTTCGCAGACATGGCGCGGCAGGGAATCGCCGGCGGGTATCTTCAGCGCAACAGGCGCGCCGCAGGCACTGCAGAAATTCATCGCCGGATCCATGCAAATATTGTAGCCTGCCGGATCACGCCTTCGGCATTGCCGACACGCATTAAATGCTGATACAAGTCACCCGAAGCTCCTGAAAATGACCAGCGAAATCATTAACCCGATGCCGGATCCCGGCGTTCGTGCGCGAATCGAGGAAATCAAGGGCATGGAGGATTTCCCCAAGCCCAAGGGCACGGCCAATGCGCTGATCCGCCTGACGCAACGGGAAGGCACTTCGCTGGCGGTCATGGCGCACGCCCTCAAGTCCGATCCGACCTTGTCGGTGAGGGTGATCCGGGTGGCGAACGGCATGGGCAGCACCGAACACGGGCCGCTGGTGTCCTTGCGCGACGCGGTGAACGTACTGGGCGTCCCGCCGGTCAGGTCGCTGGCGCTGGGTTTCTCGCTGATGGAGACCTGCCGCAGCGGTCAGTGTCGCGAGTTCGATCATTCCCGCTTCTGGTCGCAGGCACTGGCGCGGGCCGTAGCGCTGCAATTGCTGACGGCAGCGCGCGAGGGCTTGCCGCAGGCCGACGCGTTCAGCGTCGGCCTGCTTGCACGCGTCGGGGAACTGATTCTGGCCACGGTGTTTCCGGCGCCCTATTCGGAACTGCTGCAGCATCGGGCCGGGCAGCCTGCGGCGCAGAGCGTGCAACTGTTGCAGGCTGAGCAGGAGGCGTTTGCGGTAACGCATGCGGCACTGGCGGCATCGCTGTTGTTCGATTACAACCTGCCCGAAGTGTATGTGGAGGCCGTGGAGTCCCTCGGTCTGCCGGGGCCGACGAATCATGCGCAAGGCTCCGGGTGGAGCGCCCATCAACTGCTGACGCTGGCCGATCACATTGGCGCCATCTGCGTTGCGGCGCCGGCCGCATCGCGTGCCCTGATGCCGGAACTGTTCGCACTGGGTGCGCGCCTGTCGTTCGAGGCCGATCAGTTGATCGCGCTTTGCGATCATGTGGCGCATGAATGGCGCGAGTGGGGCACCCTGCTGGAAGTAGAAACCGGGCCGATGCCGCATTTTGAAGAATGCGCCGCCGTGCCGCTGCCCGATGTGGCGCCCCTTGTGCCGCCGGGCGAGCCCCCGAGTTTGCCCCCGAGCGAGCCCCCGGGTGCGCCGCCGCCAAGCGTATCGTCCGCTGCGCCAACGGCCGTATCACCGAGCGAAACCCCGGCTGCATCACCCGCTGCGTCACTGGATTTTTCGCCGGGCGTTCCGGAAATCAAGCGGCGCAGCGCGGCCGCAAGCGCCGCCGAATCTGCGCAGATGTGCGTTTTGCTGGTCGGCGATGAAGCGCGCGTGCGCGGTCCGCTGCGTAGCATGCTGGCCGGGGCCGCCTACCGGGTGGCCGAAGCCGCCGACGGCCGCCAGGGCCTGACCATGGCCATCGAATTGCAGCCGCAGATCATGCTGGTCGACCTGCTGGCGACGGAGATCGACGGGATCGAACTGACCCGCACCCTGCGTCAGTTCAAGGCAGGGCGCAGCAGCTACGTACTGATTCTGTCCGCCGCAGAGAACGAGGAGAAACAGGTCGCGGCCTTCGCTGCCGGCGCCGACGGCTTCCTGACCCTGCCCCTGCAGCCGCGGCTATTCGCCGCGCAGCTGCAGGCCGGAAAGCGCGTCGCCGGCCTGCAGGCGGAACTCAGGCAGGAGCGCGAGGAAATCCGGCGCATTTCCGCCGAATTGGCGGTGAGCAACCGGCAGTTGCAGGAAGTCGGCATGACCGACCGGTTGACCGGTTGCCGCAACCGGCGTTACGCCATGGATCGCATGCAGCAGGAATGGGCAATGGCGGTGCGCAGCGAGCGGCCGCTGGCGTGCATGGTGATCGACCTCGATAACATGAAGCAGATCAATGATGCGCACGGCCACGCCGCCGGCGACACCGTGCTCAAGCTGTGCGCCAGTGCCTTCAAGGACGAGATGCGGGCGCAGGACGTGCTGGCGCGCAGCGGTGGCGATGAATTCATGGTGATCTGTCCGGACACTTCGCTGGAAGCCGCGCTGGCCTGCGCCGAGCGCATGCGCGCCGCGGTCGAGACCCTGCCCATCGTCGATGGCGAACGGACTGCCCACGGCAGCGTCAGCATCGGTGTCGCGGTGCGCGACGCGACGACGCCGGACGCGGATGCCCTGATCCGGCTTGCCGATCAAAGTGCTTACCTGGCCAAGCGCCACCGTAATTCCGTGGCGACGGTACAGCCGAGCGCCACGCTTTCCCAGCGTTCGGCCTAGCTCGCCGCAGCGCGGGAGCGCGCAGCGGATTGCGGCCACCTGCGACGCTTGATCGGGGCGCCCGGAAGATGGGTCAAAGGGCAGAAATAGACCAAAAAACAATTCATTGTGGTGCCTTTGTAATGTTTTCTCTTACAAAGCAGCTCTATCTAATTCTTACAATAGAATGGTTTTTCCACTGATTTCTTTCTTGTCATGGCCCGTGTGATCATGCATCTGTCGCGATTCGGGCCCGAATTCGGGCCTGACCGGCGAATTCAAGGAGTGCATGATGAAATCGACCGACACCTATAACGATATAAAGGAAGTCAATCTTTCTTACCTGATGCTGGCGCAGAACATGGTTCGCTCGGACCGCGAAGCGGCCATTTTCCGCCTGGGTATCAGCGACGAGATTGCCGACGTGCTGACGCGCCTGACCCCGGGGCAGGTGCTGAAAATGGCCAGCTCCGACATGCTGCTTTGCAGCTTCCGCTTCGATGACGCCCTGTTGCTCGATCTGCTCGCCAATCACGAGCGTGAGCGTGGCGTCGGGCACGTGCACGCGGCGATTCTCGCTGCCGGCAGGCCCGTTGCCACGCTGGCCTGAATGGCCGTTCATCCAGGGTCACACAAATGTCTAGCGACGGAGGTTCCGCATGCGCAATAAATCCGTAATCATCGAAGCCAAGGATATCGGCCTGGCCATCGAACTGATCGAACTCGGCGCCCGCCTGCAATTGCTCGAGGCGGAAACCAACCTGTCGCGCGAGCGCCTGCTCAAGCT
>JANMTA010000135.1:0-9476 GCA_031389965.1 Betaproteobacteria bacterium | reverse complement strand
ATCGACTGCCACAGGGGTTTGGCATCGGCCAGACCATGCGCCTTGAGCCAGTCGCCAATCTCGCCGCTCTGCGCGACCTTGGCCTGCAGATGCGCCAGCGCATCGTGGCGGGCGCGGGTCTCGGTCAGGCTGCGATGGGCGGCCTGCAGTGCTTCGCGTGCGGTGCGCAATTGCGCTTCGGCAGCGGGCACTGCCACCTGCAGCGTCGCCAGTCGTTCCTGCGCCACGGCCAGCGCCGCTTCGGCGCGCTGTTCGGCTTCCTCCGAGGCCGCCAGCAGCGCCGGATCGGGCGCGCCTAGCGCCTGGCGGTCCTGCTCCAGGCGGCTGCGGCGCTGGGCCAGGTTTTCCAGCGCGCGCTGGGCATGGCCGCGGTCGGCCTCGGCCAGGCGCAAGGCCTGCTCGACCTCGCTCAGGCTGCGGCGTGCTTCGGTGACTTCGCCGCCGGCGGACTGCACCGCATCTTCGGCATCGGGCAGGCGCGCCGCGGCTTCCTCGTGGCGCGCAGCCGCGGTTGCGGCGCGGGTGCGCGAGTTCTCCAGCAGCACGTTCCAGCGCGCGGCGTCCGCCGCCAGCTGGCCCTGCTGTTCGCGCCAATGGCTGTCTTCGACGCCGAGCTGGGCAATGCGCGCTTCGAGCCGCGAGCGCGAATCGCGCATATGGCCGATTTCGGATTCGAGGCGATTGACTTCGGTGGTGGCCGCATACATCTCGGCCTGCGTCGCATGCAGCGCATCCGACGCGGAAAAGTGGCTCTCGCGCGCATGCTCGACGCGCGCCTCGATTTCACGCAACTGCGCGGTTTCGCCTTCGACCCGGTTGATGGCCTCGTCCACCTGGCGCGTCAGGCGCTGGGCGTCGTTGCGGGCATCGTTGCGCTTCTTCAGCCAGAGCAGGGTCTGCTTGCGCGAAACCTGCTCGTGCAGGCCGCGATATTGCTGGGCCACGGTCGCCTGCGCCTGCAGGTGCGCAACCTGGGTTTCCAGCTCGTTGCGGATGTCATCGACGCGGGCGATGTTCTCGCGCGCGTCCTCGAGGCGGTGCTCGGTTTCCTTGCGCCGTTCCTTGTACTTGGTGACGCCGGCCGCTTCTTCCAGGTAGAAGCGCAGTTCCTCCGGCTTGGCCTCGACAATGCGTGAAATCATGCCCTGGCCGATGATGGCGTAGGCACGCGGGCCCAGGCCGGTGCCGAGGAAGAGGTCGATCACGTCGCGGCGGCGGACGTGCAGGTTGTTGATGTAGTAGCTGGAATTGCCCTCGCGGTCGAGCAGGCGCTTGACCGTGATTTCGGCGTACTGGCTCCACTGCCCGGCGGCGCGGCCCAGGGCGTTGTCGAAATACAGCTCGACGCTGGCGCGGCTGACTTCCTTGCGGTTGCCGGCGCCCTTGAAAATCACGTCCTGGATCGATTCGCCGCGCAGCTCGGAAGCCTTGGATTCGCCCAGTACCCAGCGCACGGCGTCGATGATGTTCGATTTGCCGCAGCCGTTGGGGCCGACCACGCCCGCCAGCTGGCCGGGAAAAAGCACGGTGGTGGGCTCGACAAAGGACTTGAAGCCCGAAAGTTTCAGCTTGTTTAAACGCACGAGGGATGAACCGGAAAGAGGATGACAAAAACACGACTCTGGAGCCGCGCCATTATAATCCGTCCCGCCCCTCTTACCCGTCACCACACCGCATGCCAAGCTCACAAAAACAGACCCGCGCCAAGCCGCTGGAAACCTTCGCCAACCCGGCGCCGCACCGGGATTACCGGATCCACATGGAAATCCCGGAATTTTCCTGCCTCTGTCCCAAGACCGGGCAGCCGGATTTTGCCGTGCTGACGCTGGATTACATCCCTGACAAGCTCTGCGTCGAGCTGAAAAGCCTCAAGCTCTACATCTGGAGTTTCCGCGACGAAGGGCATTTCCACGAGGACGTCGCCAATCGCATCCTGGACGACCTGGTCCGTGCCACCAAACCGCGCTTCATGCGGCTCACCGCGCGTTTTTACGTGCGCGGCGGGATTTTCACCAATGTGGTCGCCGAACACCGCAAGAAAGGCTGGCAGCCGGCGGCAACGGTCGAACTGGCGGAGTTCCCCTCGCAGTCGAATACGCGTGGCTGAAGCGGGAGAGACTCATGCCTTGTCGCATGAGCCCTGGCAGGACTTGAAGTATATTTGGCCATACAAAATTCACGGCTACCGACATTGTGACGAATAGAACTCCAGCCACGGCCCGGGAGGGATTCATGCACCATGGTTCACCCGCAGACGAGGTCGCGGCATGAATACAGCGACACCAACGAATTTCCGGCTGCAGCGCTACTTTTCAATTGCCAGCGGAATGCTGATGCTCGGCGTCGTGCTGCCCCTCGCCTACGCCTACTACTACAGCGAGATGAACGAGCATACGATGCTGGCCGGCGTACGCAATGAAATCCTTGCCAGGACCTACGCCAACACCCTGTGGCCGAAGTACGGAGAGTTCTTGCTGCGTACCGACATCGATGCCGAGACCCGCAAAACGCACGAAACCAACAGAGCGCTGGATTTGCTCATCCGCGAGATGTCGCGCGACGCCTCGGTCACAAAAATCAAGGTATATAACCCGAGCGGCATTGCCGTGTATTCGTCCGTGCTGCGGGAAATTGGTGAAAACAAGAGCAAGAACAGCGGGTTTATCGCCGCCAGTCAGGGCCGCCTGGTCAATGAACTCGCGCACCGCGGAACCATGAGCGCCACCGAGGGGGAGATACAGAATGTGGACGTTGTGTCCACCTACATCCCCATCACGCTTCATGACCAAGGCGGCGTGGCAGCGGTTTTCGAGCTGTATTCGAACGTAACCGCCAATGTCCGTCGCATCGAAATCGTCACCTATCAGTTGCTGTTCGGACTGGTTGTCGTATTTCTCGTGCTGTATCTGAGCCTGCTGAAGATCGTCGCTCACGCCGACAGAATTATCCAGCGCCAGTACCTGGCGCTGAAAGACAACGAATCCCGCCTGCAGACCAAGACGCAGCAGCTCGAACAGGAAATTCAGGAGCGGCTGCAGATCGAGCAGGCGCTGCGACAAAGCGAAGAGCTGGCGGCGGCCGGCAGTCAGGCAAAAACCGATTTCCTCTCGGGCATGAGCCATGAACTGAGGACGCCGATGAATGCCATTCTCGGCTTTGCCCAGTTGCTGGAGACCGAGCCGGATGCGCCCCTGAAGGAAAATCAGCAGCGTTTTGTCAAACAGATCATGAAAGCGGGCGCGCACCTGCTTGGCCTGATAGACCAGGCCCTTGATCTGTCGCGTATCGAAGCCGGAAAACTGGCGCTGTCGCTGGAACGTGTCGGACTCAAACGCCTGCTTGAGGAAACCTTGCCAATGGTGCATCACCTCGCCACGCAGCGGCAAATCGCACCGATAACCGTGAGCGTTGCCGATGCTGAAGTGATTGCCGATTATGGACGCCTGAAACAGATACTTCTCAATCTGCTGTCCAATGCCGTCAAATACAACCGGGTTGGCGGCAGTATCTCGATAACGGCCACTCCGGACGGACCCACGGTGCGCATTGCAGTCACGGACACAGGGCAAGGAATTCCGCAACAACGCATGCGGGAACTGTTCCAGCCATTCAATCGACTCGGCGTCGAGTCGGCCAGCGTCGAAGGCACGGGTATCGGCCTCGCTTTGAGCAAACGCCTGGTCGAAGCGATGGGGGGGGTTATCGGGGTGGAAAGCAACGAGGGCGCCGGCAGCACATTCTGGATTACGCTGCCCGTTGCATCGCCCGGCTTGGCGGAAGTAAATGACCGTCCGGAGTTGTCCGCAACAAAGACAATTGCGGAAGTCCCTGACACCGGTATCCATGCACAGGACAAAAAAATTCTTTATATCGAAGACAACCCTGCCAACGTGACGCTGATGGAGGAATTGATCAGACGCTTCAAGAACCTGCACCTGCTTACCGCGCATACCGCTGAAATCGGCCTGGCCCTGGCCCAGCAGGACCGGCCCGATTTGATCATCATGGACATCAATCTTCCCGGGATCGATGGTTTTGAAGCACTGGCGAAGCTGCAAGGCAACCCGCTGACCGCAAGTATCCCGGTAATGGCGCTGACCGCCAATGCCATGCCGTCGGCCATCGAACGCGGAAGTGCGGCTGGATTTTTCAGCTATCACACGAAACCCATCCAGATCGACGTGCTCTCCCGATCGATCAGCCAGGCCCTCGAGGAAACAAACCATGGAGACATTTGAGGAACGCCTCGCGGATGCGCCGATATTGATCGTTGATGACAACGGTGCAAACATTCTGTTGCTGGAAAATATTCTGCGCCAGCGCGGTTACAGGAATGTATTGGCCTGCAATGACCCGTTCCGGGTGACCGCGCTTCACCGCGAGCACCAGTTCGCGCTCATTCTGCTCGACATGCAGATGCCCGGCCTCGACGGCCTCGGCGTGATGCAGGAGTTGCGCGCCGCGGCTCCCGAGCATCATTTGCCGGTACTGATAATTACTGCGCAGACCGACAGTGAACTGCGTCTCAAGGCACTTTCTCTCGGTGCCAGGGATTACATCACGAAACCCCTCGTCGTTGCCGAATTGTCACAACGCATACGCAACCTGCTTGAAGTCGAACTTGCCTATCGCGATCGCCTTGCACAAGCAGCCATCCTGGAAGCCAAAGTCCGCGAGCGGACACGCGAACTGGAAGAATCGCAAAAGGAAATACTTCATCGACTGGCGCTGGCCGGCGAGTATCGGGACAACGAGACGGGCAACCACGTTCAGCGCGTCAGTCGCAGCTCGCGGGCCCTTGCCCTGGCGGTTGGCCTGAACGAAGACGCGGCGGAAATGATTTTCCACGCCAGCCCGATGCATGACGTCGGAAAAATCGGAATTCCGGACGACATATTGTTGCGGCCGGGACGCCTGGAAGGCGGTGATTTGCAGATAATGCGTAGCCACGTCGATATCGGGGGCAAGATTCTTGACGAGCACAATGCTCCGGTCATGAAAATGGCGCATGCAATCGCGATTGCGCATCATGAACGATGGGACGGAAAAGGCTATCCACGCGGCCTCGCCGGTAGCGATATCCCGCTTGAAGCGCGAATTGTCGCCATCTGCGACGTGTTCGATGCACTGACCTCCGTCCGACCCTACAAGAAGGCCTGGCTCGTCGACGATGCAGTGAATTACGTGCGCGAACAGGCTGGAATGCACTTTGACCCCGAGTTGGCGAAGGCTTTCCTGGACATCCTCCCGGAAGTCATGAGCATTCGTGCGCGCTTCAGCGATTAGCGCGATCTTCGGCCAGACATCGGGTAAACCACGGCTGTCGACGTCCTGCAATCGGGCATTCCAGCCGGGCGCTGAAGTTCAATAGTCGGCGCTTGCAACACGGCGACTCGAGACGCATTGGCGCTCGCGCGCCGCCATGGTCGACGGGTTGCGTTCAGCCGGCGGCAGAAATCAGCTGGCGCAGATGCAGCGCGGCGAATTCATCGGCCGGAAGCGGGCTGCCGAGCAGATAACCCTGCCCGTAACGGCAGCCGTGACTGACGAGGAAGCTGCGCTGCGCCTCGGTCTCTATGCCTTCAGCGATGACATCCAGACCGAGCGCCCGGCTCATCGAGATCATCGCCTCGATCAAGGCGATATCCTCGGCATCATCGGGAATGCCGCTGACAAATGACTGGTCGATCTTAAGCGTATCGATCGGAAAGTGCTTGAGATAGCTGAGCGAAGAAAACCCGGTACCGAAATCGTCGATGGCCACCTGGACGCCGAGGCTCTTCATTTCCATCAACTGGTGTCTGGTGTCGCCCTTGTCGCTGATAAAGACGGTCTCGGTAATTTCCACCGTCAACTGACCCGGATCTGCCCCCTCCGCCTCGAGGACATCACGCAACAGGGCCGCGCAGTCCCCACGCTGGAATTGCTGGGCCGACAGGTTGATGCCGAGGCGAAAACCCGGCGGTACCAGATTCTTCCATTGCGCAAGCTGGCGCGCCGCTGCCTGCAGCACCCAGGCGCCCACGGGTACGATCAGCCCGGTGTCTTCGGCGACGGGAATGAACCCTGTCGGTTCGACCAGTCCGTGTTCCGGATCCCGCCAGCGGATCAGCGCCTCGGCCTTGACCACTGCGCCGGTCGAAAGTTCGATGACCGGCTGGTAGTAGAGGACGAACTCACCTTCGCGCAGCGCCCGCCGCAATCCATTTTCGAGGTGCAGGCGCTCCAGGGCATGCTGTTGCATATCCTGCGTGAAGAAACGGGAAGTGTTCTTGCCCTCCGATTTGGCACGGTACATCGCCGTGTCGGCGTTGGCCAGGAGCACCTCGGCATCCACCCCATCGTCCGGAAACAGCGTCAAACCCACGCTACAGGAAACGAACAGGTCCCTGCCCTCGATGGCAAACGGCTCGCTGATGTGGCCGTTGATTTTCGCCGCCAGCGTCTGCAGGTCGTTCTGACCCTGGATTTCCGGCAGCACGACCATGAATTCGTCGCCGCCGACGCGAGCGACGGTATCGGATTCGCGCACGCAATGGACCAGCCGGCGCGCCGTCTCGATCAGCAGCAGGTCGCCCAGACGATGGCCGAGCGTGTCGTTGATGTGCTTGAAGCCGTCGAGATCGAGCATCATGATGCCGACCTGCCCGCCCTGCCGCTGGGCGCGGGCGATGGCCTGCGCCATGCGGTCGGCGAGCAGGCGCCGGTTTGGCAAGCCGGTCAAGGCATCGTGGCCGGCCTGATGCTCGATTTCTTCCGCCTGGCGCTTCTGCGTCGTTACATCGTTGAACATCGCCAGATGACTCTTGATGTGACCCCACTCGTCGCGGATGATCGACACCACCAGCCGCTGCGCAAACGGCTCGCCCGACTTGCGCCGGTTCCACACTTCGCCCTCCCAATGATCGTCCAGCTGCAGGCCGTGCCACATCGCCTGATAATGATCGGCGGCCTGCAGGCCGGCATTGAGAAACTTGGGATCCTTGCCCATCACCTCGACGGCGGAATAACCGGTAATGACTTCGAAGGCCGGATTGACCGAGATGATGCGGTTCTGCGCGTCGGTCAGCATGATGCCTTCGCTCGCCGTCTCGAACACCTGCCCCGCAAGCGACAGGCGCTGCTCGATCAGTTTGCGTTCCGATATGTCGAACAGAATGCCGCGGATCATCGATCCGGGAACCGGGTCGCCGGCCGCCCTCGCGCCTGTCAAATGGTGCACCCAGACGAAGTGGCCATCCTTGTGACGCAAGCGATAGTCGAGCGCGCACGCCCGGCCTTCGTCGATCGCCTGGACCCGCGCCTCGCGCACGCGAGGCAGATCGTCCGGATGGGCGTGGGCCTGAAGGAAGTTCGGTTGCAGCCATTCCGCGAGTTGATAGCCAAGCAGTCCAGCGGCCTGCGGTGAAACGTAGGTGAAGGACTCCTTCTCCGTCGAAAACTCCCAGGCCACGACCTGTATCCCCTCGACCAGGAAGCGGAAGCGTTCTTCGCTCAGGCGCAGGATTTTTGCAGCCTGTTCCTCGGCGCGGCGATGCTCGGCGACGCTGCCCATCAGGCCCAGCAGCGAGCGCGAGAGATGGGCGAGCTCGTCCTCGCTTTCGCGTTCCACCGCAGTCAGCGCCGCCAGCACCACCGGCGTGGTGGCGCCCGTGCCGGCAAATTCGCGCTGGGCCCTGCCCAGCATCAGGATCCGGCGCACCAGCCCGGTGGCCCAGAAGCCGAAAATAAGCCAGGTCGCCGCCGCAAACATCAGCGCGCCCAGACTCAGGGACTGAAACAGTTCGGTCAGCGTAAATGGCTCGTCCGGTTCGACCCGCAGCAGAATCTGGGGGTTGTCCGGTTGCGCCTGACTCCACGGTATCAGACGCGACCCCATGCCGCCGACAGTGGCGGCATCGCCGACAGTGGCGGCATCGCCGCCAGCCGCCCGCATTCCGTCATCGCCGCGCGAACTGGCCACCGGGAGCTTGCGCCACAGGGCCCACAGTTCGGTTTCGGGATAGGCCAGGCCGCCTAGCACCGCATGATCGATGGGGCGATACACGACCAGATGACCGTTCTGCCCTTCTCCCAGCCAGACCTGCTGACGAAAAACCCGAAACAGGCGATTGTCGGTCTCGTCATAGGCCCAGCCGGTGTCTCCGGATTCGAAGACAGCCGGGAGAATGCGGCCCTGGCCATATGCGAAGGAGACGAGGCGATTCCCCTCGCGATCGAAAACGGCGACCAGCGGATACTCCGGCACGCCGCCTTGCGCGTTGATGAAATTGCTGAGCCGGCCCTGGCGCCCCGCGCTGTCCTCCAGCACGCGCGAGTATTCAAGCCGCGCCTTGAAATTAAAGGCGCCGCGCTCCCACTCGACGTCCTGCAGGGACAGCGCGCCGGCATAGTGCTCTGCCGCCCGCCGCAGATGTGACTCGCGAAAGCGCTTATTGGCCTCGGCGTAGAACCAGAACGCCAGCGCGACCGTCGTAAGGACGGTCACCAGCAGCGCCAGCGTGAGGCGCACAGCGATCTGCCGGGTCAGCGGGTGGCGCAGCGATTCCGGCATGAGTTCAGTCCTTGCGTCCGGCCCAGCGGTCCATGACCATCGATTCGACCTTGAGGGTTTGCGCGGCGCTGTTGTCGGCCTGCGAATTGCGGAAGAAAATCTCGGTGTCCTGCAACTGCCGTGTTGAAAACTTTCCGTCGCGGCTGTACTGGCGCGGATATTTACGCATGGTTGCCAGCATGTACTTGCGCTCCACCGGGTCGTCGATGCCGGCCATGTCGATGACTTCTTCGGGTGTGTGGCTGGCGATCCATTCCAGCGTGCGGCGGATGATCCTGACCATGGTCTCTGCCTTTTTCGGATCCTGCTCGATCCTGTCCTGCCGACCGAACAATGCGCCGCGCAAAAAGGCGCCGCCGGGGATGCCGGCAGAGGTCTGCGGGTCGCCCAGATGTACCAGCGGGAAGGCGACCTTGTCCGCCACCATCCGCGAGGCATGCGGTTCGTCACCCATGATGGCATCGGCCGTACCCTCGGCGAGCATGGCCGCCTCGGATGACCAGCGCTGGCCGATCGGGACGAAGCGGACGCTGTCCGGGGCCACTCCCGCATTCCTCAGCAGCAATTCCATGACGATATGGGAATTGGTCTTGGTCGTGACCGAATAGCTGTGCACACCTATTACGCGCCCCTTGAGGTCGGCCACCGACTTGACCTTGCCCTGCAGGCCGCTGCGCACCAGCAGCACATACAGCGGCAGATCGTTGAGTGCCGCCAGGGCGACGATGCGCGAATCCTTGAGGCGGGAGGTCATGGCGGCGGACAGTCCGAACACGGCGAACTCGGTGTTGTTCGACAGCATTTCCTGGGCAGCCGCGCCACCGCCGGAAACGTAGCGAACCTTGACCTCGGCACCCTCGGCCCGGTCGGCGCCGATTTTAGAGATCAGGGCGATCGGCAGATAGGATGAGGCGCCCGGCCC
>JANMTA010000111.1:0-4477 GCA_031389965.1 Betaproteobacteria bacterium | reverse complement strand
CTGTGCATCGCGACTCCGCACAGCCTTATCCCACGTATATGATTCCGATGCAGCTTGCGCTGCCTGGTCCGTGAGAGAACCAGTTCGGAAGCCAGCCGCTGTTAAGCGGCTAGAGCGAAACGCTCGTCGTTGGCAGTTAGTACGTTCCAGATGGATTTACGAGGTACCCGGACCCTCGGTATGCCCTGCATGCTTTGTCACCCATGTCGAAGCCATGTCGCCCCCTGGATGGTGCAAATCAGATAGTGCCTGATCTGCGGATTGCAAGCCGGATTCTAGCGGTTTGCCGCCGCGATGCCCAGAATTTCCGCGGGCGACGCGGCGATGGCGTCGGCGCCCCAATGCATCGGTGGCTTGCCGTCGCCCAGATAGCCCCAGCCGGCAACGATGGTTTGCATGCCGACGGCACGGCCGGAGATGACATCGCGTTCGTCGTCACCCACGTAAATGCAAGCGCTCGCGGCGATTCCCATCACCGCACTGGCGAGTTGCATGGGGTGGGCATGGGGCTTGGCGCGCCGGGCGCTGTCGCCGCAGACGATGCAGACGCAGCGCTGGCGCAAGCCAAGCCCTTCCATGAGCGGGATCGCAAAACGTTGTGACTTGTTGGTGACGATGCCCCAGGGAATGGCCCGGGCTTCGAGTTCGTCGAGGTGCTCGGCCATGCCTTCGAACAGGCGGGTGCCGACACAGAGCGCGTTCTGATAGATGGCGAGAAAGCGCTGCTGCAGGTCGAAATAGGCGGCATCGGCCGGCGTGATGCCGAGGCCGGCGCCGATCATGCCGCGCGCACCGGACGAGACGTGCGGGCGCAGCTTTTCCATCGGCAGGGGATCGCGGCCCTGTTCCAGCAGCAACTGATTGAGGGCTGCGCCGAGGTCGGGCGCCGTGTCCGCCAGCGTGCCGTCGAGGTCGAAAAGTACGGCTTCAGGCACTGCGCTGCGCCCGGAGCAGGTAATTGATGTCGGTATCTCCGCCGACCACCGCTTCGCGCGTGAAAGGGTTGTAGCGCAGCCCGGTGATCTCGAGCACTTCCAGCCCGGCATCGCGGCACAGGCGTGCGAGTTCGGCCGGCTTGAGGAAGCGTGTGTAGTCGTGGGTGCCGCGCGGCAGCAGCTTGAGCAGATACTCCGCGCCGACCACCGCTACCAGATAGGCCTTGGCGTTGCGGTTGAGGGTGGACAGAAACACCTGCCCGCCTGGCTTGACCAAGCGGGCGCAGGCATCCACGGTGCTGGCTGGGTCGGGCACGTGTTCCAGCATTTCAAGGCAGGTAACGTGATCGAAGCTGCCCGGGGCTTCCGCCGCCATGGCCTCTGCTGGGATCAGGCGATAGTCGATGACATGTCCGCTCTCATAAAGGTGCAGGCGGGCAATCGCCAGCGACTTTTCCGACAGGTCGATGCCGGTGACCTCTGCGCCGAGGGCCGCCATGCCCTCGCTGAGCAGTCCGCCGCCGCAACCAACATCGATCACGCGCTTGCCCTTGAGTTCGACGTGTCGGTCGATCCACGCCAGGCGGGCCGGGTTGATGTCGTGCAGGGGGCGAAATTCGGAATTCGGGTCCCACCAGCGGTGGGCTACGTCCCCGAACTTGTCGAGTTCCTGCTGATCGGCGTTGGCGCTTGTATTCATGGCGGTGTCTCGGGTCATCCTTGGCTATGTCCCCGCCACGAGCAGGCGGGGACACAAGTCCTAGGATACCGTCCCTGCGCAAAGGGCGGGGACATAAAAAAAAGCCCTGCAGGGCAGGGCTTTTTCCGGAGTCAGGCAGGATTACTTGGTGCCGATGACTTCGATTTCGACGCGACGGTCGGGTTGCAGGCAATCGATGACCTTCTTGCTCTTCGGGCCCTTGCACTGATCAGGCTTGGTGATCGGCTGCTTCTCGCCCTTGCCTTCGGTGTAGACACGGTTCGGCTCGACACCCTTGCCCACCAGATAGGCCTTGACGGCTTCGGCGCGCTTCTCGGAGAGCTTCTGGTTGTAGGCGTCGGAACCGAAGCGGTCGGCATGGCCGACGGCGATGATCACTTCGAGCTTGATGCCCTTGATGTCGTCAGACAGCTTGTCGAGCTTGGCCTTGCCTTCAGGACGCAGGACGGCCTTGTCGAAGTCGAACAGGGCGTCGGCGGCCAGCGTTACTTTCTGCGCGGCGGGCTTCGGTGCGGCAGCAGGTGCCGGGGCAGGTGCCGGGGCGGGAGCGGGAGCGGCAACCGGTGCGGCAGGCGGCTCGCACTTGGCCTTGGGCATCAGTTCCTTGTCGCACTCGCAACCGATCGGAAACTGGCCGTACATGACGTTCTCGGCAGCAGCCGGGGTCCAGTAGCCGGTGCGCCAGCACAAGCCGAAATTGCTCTTGGCGACGACGCCACGCCCGTCGATAACATAAGGAATGACATCGCCAGCCTTGAGGGGCATTGCGACGCTTTGGGCGAAGGCCGAGGCGGAGAGCCCCAGCATAGTGGCGAGCAGCAGAGATTTTTTGGCGATAGTACTCATGATGATTTCCCCTTACAAGGTGAACAAAATTGTGACGGAATTCGGTGGTTGATTCTTTTTCCTGATCACGGCTGAGCATCAGGAGGTCAGGCGAGTATGCCACAAACCTGCGAGGTCAAGCAATTCCGGGATATTGATTTGCAATGGAGCACCGTTGCTCAATACCAACATGCCGGCAACCCAAGTATGGGTGACTTGTTCCCGGCCGGCAACATACACGAGGTGCGAGGCCGGATCGAAACACGGCTGGATCAGCCATTCATCAAGACGCACGGCGCACAGGTCGGCCGCCTTGCCGGGCAGCAGCGAGCCGATTTTGCCGTCCAGCCCGAGGGCGCGGGCACCTCCCAGCGTGGCGGCATGAAGTGTTGCATGTGCGTCCAGAGCCGAGGCGTTTTGGCTGGCCCCCTTGGCTAATAGCGCAGCGTGGCGCATTTCATGGAACAGGTCGAGACGGTTGTTGGATGCGGCACCATCCGTTCCCAGGCCGAAATTCAGCCCGCGCGCCTGGATTGCCGACAGCGGCGGGATGCCGCTGCCGAGTTTCAGGTTGGAGGTCGGGCAATGGGCCACATGGCAGCCCTCACGGGCCAGCAGATCGATTTCCGCCGCGTCGAGATGGACGGCATGCACGGCGATCAGTTGCGGTCCGAGCAGGCCCAACCGGCGCAGTCGCTCGATGGGTCGCACGCCGTGCTGCGTCAGGCTTTCCTCGATCTCGTGGCGGGTTTCATGGACATGCATGTGGATCGGTATTTCAAGCTGGGCGGCGAGGGTGGCGATCTTCTCGAAGGTCTTGTCGGCCACGGTATAGGGGGCGTGCGGGGCCAGGCAGAAACTCAGCAGCGGGTCGCCGCTCAAGGCGTCGCGGGTCGCCAGACCCTTGGCCAGATAGTCGTCGGCATCGGCGGCATAGCGGGTGGGAAACTCGATGGCGATGATGCCCAGCACGGCACGCATCCCCAGCCTCCTGGCGGCTGAGGCGGCTGCCTCCGGAAAGAAATACATGTCGTTGAACGTGGTGATGCCGCCGCGCAGCATTTCGGCACAGGCCAGCAGGGTGCCCGCGTGCACGAAATCCGGCGCGGCGTGGCGTGCTTCGGCCGGCCAGATGTGCTTGGAAAGCCAGTCCATCAGGGCCAGATCGTCGGCGTAGCCGCGCAGGAGGCTCATGGCGGCGTGAGTATGGAGATTGATCAGGCCCGGCAGCAGCACCTGACCGGGCAAATCGAGGGTCTGCCGCGGATGGAAGCGCTGCGCGGCTTCATCGTCGGGTAGCAGGGCAACGATGGCCCCGTCGCTGACCGCCAACGAATGTCCGCAAAGCGTGACTCCGGCAGGTTCGATGGGGATGATCCACTGCGGGCGGATCAGGAGGTCTATATCGGCAGGTGTGGCGCCCCGAGCAACGAGTGGTTTCATGCGCCGATTCAACCAGATTTGCTGGCCCGGGACAACCCGCCGGGCTATCCGCGCATGCTAAAATTGCCCCTTTTTACGCCATCGTCCGCCGCAAGCCGGCTGAGGCCGCCTAAATGACATCGTTCGCCAAAGAAACCCTGCCGATCAGCCTCGAAGAGGAGATGCGTCACTCTTATCTCGATTACGCCATGAGCGTGATCGTCGGCCGGGCGCTGCCGGACGTGCGCGATGGCCTGAAACCCGTGCATCGGCGGGTGCTTTTCGCCATGCACGAGCTTTCCAACGACTGGAACAAGGCCTACAAGAAGTCGGCGCGCATCGTCGGCGACGTCATCGGTAAGTACCATCCCCATGGCGACACGGCGGTATACGACACCATCGTGCGCATGGCGCAGGATTTTTCGCTGCGCTACATGCTGGTCGATGGCCAGGGCAACTTCGGCTCGGTGGACGGCGACAACGCGGCGGCCATGCGCTACACGGAAGTGCGCATGGCGCGCATCGGCCATGAACTGCTGATCGACATCGACAAGGAAACCGTCGATTTCGGCCC
>JANMTA010000101.1:0-7933 GCA_031389965.1 Betaproteobacteria bacterium | reverse complement strand
CACGGCTACATCCCGCGCGTCAAGGGCGCTCTCAGCGCCTCTGGGGCCGATGCCGGGCGGCTGGACGTGACGCTGGTGCAGTTCGTCAGCCTGTTCCGCGACGGCCAGAAGGTCTCGATGTCCACTCGTTCCGGTGACTATGTCACGCTGCGCCAGTTGCGCGAGGAAGTCGGCAACGACGCCTGCCGCTTCTTCTACATGCTGCGCAAGTGTGACCAGGCGCTGGATTTCGACCTCGACCTGGCCAAGTCGCAGAGCAATGACAACCCGGTGTATTACGTGCAGTACGCCCATGCCCGCATCTGCTCGGTGCTGGCGCAATGGGACGGCGACCCGGCGGCGCTGGCCGCGGCCGATCTGACGCCGCTGCAGCACGAGCGCGAATTCGCGCTGTGCGCGCGGCTGGCCGAATTCCCCGAACTGATTATTCAGGCGGCGCGCGACTATGCGCCGCACGCCCTGGCCTTCTACCTCAAGGACCTGGCCGGCGATTTCCACAGCTGGTATAACGCCGAGCGCGTCCTGGTCGAAGATGCGGCGACCCGTGCGGCGCGCCTGGCGCTGGCCCTGGCGACGCGGCAGGTGCTGCAGAACGGACTCTCCCTGCTGGGAGTTTCGCAACCGGTGAGCATGTGACCATGGGTAAATCTGGCAAGTTCGACAAGACTTCGCACGCGGCCGCAAAGCCGCGCGCGCCGCACAGAAAGAGCGGCGGCGGCACGCTGCTCGGCGTCTTCATCGGCCTCGTGATCGGCGTCCTGATTTCCCTGGGCGTGGTCTGGCTGCTCAACAAGTCACCGCTGCCCTTCCAGAACAAATATGAGGGCGCACCCAAGGCCGACAAGGAAAAGCCGGGAACGGCCGGCGGCACAGCCGCATCACCCGTGCCCCTGCCGGGCAAGGCCGGTGACAAGCCCGCCGGGCGCTTCGAGTTTTATGACCTGCTTGAAGGCAAGCCGCCCGCAACCCTCGGCACCGCTGCACCAAAGGCTGCGCCGCCGGGGGTCGCTCCGCCCGCGGCGGAGGTTGTCAACCGGGCCGTCGCGGCCAAGTCGGCGCCGGTCGTCATCTTCTTCCTCCAGGTCGGAGCGTTCCAAAAGGCGGCCGATGCCGACAACCTGAAGGCCAAGCTGGCGCTTACCGGGCTCGAAGCCAGCGTGCAGCAAGTCAGCATTCCCGAGAAGGGCACCATGCATCGCGTACGCGTCGGCCCCTTCCGCGATCCGGATGAAATGAACCGGGCGCGAACGTTGTTGTCGCAGTCCGGCGTCCAGGGCACGGTGATCAAACAGACCGAATAATTTCATGTTCAGATCATCCGTGACTTTGTCGACTTCACCTTGCCGTGCAATTTGCACTGTCTGCGGCTCGTCTTGGCGTCACAAATGATCTGAAAATGAAATAGGAGGCGGCGATGAAATCATGGCGTGGCTTTCTCGCAACAGCCCTGGCGGCGCTTGGCTTCTGCCTGGCACTTGCCGTGGGCGCCGCTGAGCTGAAGGAGGGGCAGGATTTTCGCGTGATCAACCCGCCCTTGGCGGCGGCAAAGGACAAGATCGAGGTCACCGAGTTCTTCTGGTACGGCTGCCCGCATTGTTTCGATTTCGAGCCGGTACTTGCCGCGTGGGTAAAAAAGCTCCCCGCCAATGTCAGTTTCCGCCGCGTACCGGCGATCTCCTCCAACGACAAATGGGTGGCCGCCGCACGGCTTTACTACACCTCGGAAGCCATGAACCTGGGGGAAAAAATGCACAGCGAGTTGTTCAATGCGATCCATGTCGATCGTCTGCGACTCTATGACGAAAAAGTCCTGTTCGAGTGGGTGGCGAAAAAGGGCGTCGACGCGAAAAAATTCAGCGAAGCCTGGGCTTCATCCGGCGTGCAGAGCCGAATCCAGCAGGCACGCGAGTTAACCCGGGACTCCGGCCTGGCCGGAGTCCCGGCGGTGATGGTGCAGGGCAGGTATCTGACGCTGACACAAGGCAACTACGAGGACCTGATCGCTGTCATCGAGCAACTGGTGGAACGCGTCCGCACTGAAACAGGCATTCGCTAGTGCGGTTTTTCAGTTACGGCCGCTGCGCTTAACGCCAATAATGCCGGCGTCGGCCTGCACTGAAACCAGTTGTTTTTTGACGGGCGCGTCCAGCGGCATCGGCGCGGCGCTGGCCCGTCATTACGCGGCGACCGGCGCCACGCTGGGGCTGGCGGCGCGTCGCCAGCACCGACTTTTCGCGCTGGCCGCGGAACTTCCCGGCACACACCGCTGCTACGCGCTGGATGTCGCCGATGCCGCGACAGTCCAGGTCGCTGCCGCAGATTTCATGGCCCGCCACGGCTGTCCGGATATCGTCATCGCCAATGCCGGTGTTTCGGCCGGCACGCTGGTCGCTGAAGCCGGCGATCTGCCGGCATTCCGCCGCATCTTCGAAACCAATGTCATCGGCATGGCACAGACCTTGCAGCCCTTGATCGCGGCCATGAAGGCACGCGGCAGCGGTCGCCGGGCCGGCATCGCCTCGGTGGCCGGCATTCGCGGCCTGCCGGGCGCCGGCGCCTACTCGGCGTCGAAGGCAGCGAGCATCGCCTGGCTGGAGGCACTGCGTGTCGAATTGCACGGAAGCGGGGTCAAGGTGGTCACCATCGCGCCCGGCACCAGCTACAGCGTGATTCCCTGGCAGATGGGCGTCGTCGCAAAGCTGATGCGCCTGCTGCCCAAGCCGGTGTTTGACACCCTGTTCGCCCGCGCCGGAAGAAAGCCGCGTGGGCTGGACTTGTAATGTCATTGATCGACGCCCTCGGACGTGAGCACCAACGCTTTGCCGGCGTGCCGCGCATCGTCAGCCTGGTGCCGAGCCTGACGGAACTCATCTGCGACCTCGGCCTCGGCGCTTGCCTGGTCGGCCGCACCGGCTTCTGTGTCCATCCGCGTGAAATGCTGCGCCAGGTGCCCAAGGTCGGCGGCACCAAGGACGTCAAGCTCGACGTGGTGCGGCAACTGGCGCCGACCCATGTGATCGCCGACATCGACGAAAACCGGCGCGAGGCGGTGGAAGCAATGATGGAATTCGTGCCGCAGGTCGTCGTCGTGCATCCGCGAACCGTGGATGACAACCTGGCTCTGTATGCCCTGCTTGGCGGCGTTTTTGGTCGCGCAACGGAGGCTGCACGCCTCGCCACGGAATTCTCCGCGGCGCGCCGGGAACTCGCCACAGTCGCCGCGCGCCTGCCGCGCGAGGTCGTGCTCTACCCGATCTGGCGCGAACCCTGGATGACCGTCCGCCGCGATACATATATTTCCTCCATGCTCGCCGCTGCCGGTTGGGACACGGCGCCGGAACAAGCCGCGGTGCGTTTCCCCGAATTCGCCTGGGATGCGCCCTGGCTGGCCGGTGTTGCGCGCGTGCTGCTGCCCGCGGAACCCTATGCCTTCACCGACCGGCACCTGGCCGAAGTCGCCCGGCTGGCACAACGGCCGGTCACCCGCATCGATGGCGAAATGGTTTCCTGGTACGGCAGCCGCGCGATTGCCGGCTTGCGCTACCTGGCCGGACTGCGCGGGCAGCTTGCATGATGCGCGTCCTGCCCGGCCGCTATTTGGCGACACTCGTGGCTGCACTCGTGTTGGCGGTCAGCCTGAATGCGAATGCCGCAACGCCTTTCAACGGCATCGACATCAGCCATGCAAAAAGCTACGCGCAGGATTTCCGCCTGACCGATCACGAAGGCCGCACGCGGACCCTGGCGGATTTTCGCGGCCAGACGGTGGTGCTGTTCTTCGGCTATCTGCAGTGTCCGAATTTTTGCCCCATTACGCTGGCGCGCCTCGCCGAAACAATGCAACTGCTCGGTGCCGACGCGAAGCGGGTGCAGGTTCTGTTCGTTACTCTCGACCCGGAACGCGACCTGCCGCCGGCGCTGAAGGAATACGTCACGACTTTTAATCCTTCCTTCCTTGGCCTGTACGCTGCGCCTGCCGCCACAGCCGACCTGGCGCTGAAGTTTCGCATCTATTACCAAAAAGTTCCCGGCCCCACGGCGAGCACCTACAACATCGATCATGCCGTATTCAGTTACGCCTACGACGCGCAGGGGCGATTGCGCTTGCTCTTGAAGGACTCACTCTCCGCCGCCGAGCTGGCCAGTGATCTGCGGCGTTTGTCAACAACGCCCTGAGGCCGGCATGGACGCGGGCATCCTGATACACGCCGAGCGAGCCGTCCGCGCCGTCGGCGGCAATGATCAGGCGCAGGCGGCCGCGCTTCTCTGCGGCGGAGAAGTTCTTCTGCTGGTAGCGCGGAGCGACCCGCACGCGGTCGGGCACGATCCAGATCTGCAGGAAGTGCACCCCTTCCTCTGCTGAGAAATTGAATTCGCCGTGCGTGATGCCGCTGCCCGCACTCATCATCTGCACCTCGCCAGGGCGGATCACCGAGCCGGTGCCCATCGAGTCCTTGTGCTCCAGCGCGCTCTGCCGATCGAGCAGGCCCACGGCCGGCAGAGCGTTCAGATGGGGTCAAGTATGAACTCTTGCAAGGCCTGCGATCATGGGACGTGCCGCCGTCCCGCCAGCGCCGTCCGCAACGGATAGCGTCTCCGGCGCAGCCGGAGACATAACTTTTGCCGGGCTCACGCTTCAAGATGAAACAAAGCGATACCGCTCGATCCTGCGCGGCGCTGTCAGTCGCGCGTGTGCAGGTTGCAGCGCTCGAAATCGATGCCGCGATCAAGGATGCGGAACAGCTTCACTACCTGTGTGCTGTAATCCACCATGACTTCGACGTGGCGATCGAGCCTGAAGGTGCCGGCCGGAACCACCAGGCTGGCCGGCACGCGCAGCGCGGGAATTTCCGGCAGCAGAAGGCCCTGGCGCCAAGGGCCGACGTTCTCGCCCGGATCGATAACGCGAATGGCTGCGGGGCGCGCCTCGCCGGGGAACAGCTGGATGCCGGCGAGCAGCATGTCGTCGGCTCTGCGCAGGGCCCAGCGCACGTTTGCCAGCACGAAGCGTTGACTGCTCCCCACCTTGACGACAATCAACATGCCGGCGCCGATGCGCACGCCCTCCCGCAGCGGTCTGGCGATGCACAGCCCGGCGGCCGATTCGTTGAGCACCCGCCAGTCATCCATGACCAGCCAGTTCTCGATATGCGAATCGTCCGCTTCGGCATTGGCTTCCGCGCTGTGGCGGTGTTCGCCAAAGGTCTCGAACTCTTCCCGCTCGCGGCGCAGTGTGGCATCGTCGCGGGAGGGTGCGCGAAATGTTTGGCGGCCGCTCAGGTGGAAATGCACTGCCTCGAAGCCGGCCACCACACGGCAGGCGCCGGTTGCCTCATGCCGCGTTTCGCGCCGTTGCGCTCCGCCCGCGCACCAGCGCTGCAGTACCCGTTGCAGCAACTGGCCGGCGGCCGGCTGGGTGACATCGTCGCCGAGTTGAAGCTCGGCCGGGGCGCGGCCCTGCTCCAGCAAGGCGATGCGCGCCAGCAGGCTCTTCCTGAGTTCGGTCGTGTCCAGCCAGCGGCCGTTGCCATCCGGCTGCGGCACATGGCTTGCCGGGTACCCGGAGTCGAGGTCCACCCACAGCGGCACGGCACGGTTGCGAATGTCTTCCGGTGGCGCCTTGAGCAGGCTCAGCTTGGCGCCCCAGCGCCGCGCCCAGCGGGCAACCCAGGCCAGGTGCCGTGCAGGAAGTTCGTAGGGACTGGCGGTGCTCAGCAGCTGGCATTCCGCATAGGCCGCCAGCGCGCTGGTCTGCGCCTTGCCGTGGCGCAAGGGGTCGCTCACGGCGGACCCGGCAATGCCGAGGGTTTCCGCGGTGGAAAAGATCTGGTGCAGGTTCTGCCAGTAGGAGGCATCCGGCAACTGCTCGCCGCGACACAGATCCACCTGCCAGTCGGCGAATACCGCGAGCGCGCGCTGGGCCAGTAACGCCGACATTGCGTCGTTACGGTCGTTTCCGGCATCGCACACGGCAGCGAAACAACGCAGGTAGCCCTGCGCCAGCATGTGCCAGAGATCCAGCGTGCGCTCCAGGGCGGCCTGCTCGGGCGGTGCCAGGGGCAGGGGCCGGCCCGCAAAAGTGTTTGCCGCATCTGCCTGCACCTCGCTGACGGGGCATCGCAGCGCTTCGAGGATGGCAAAACGTTCACTCGGCGCCAAGTCATAGCGGTGCAGCAGATTGAGCTGGCGCAACAGTATCGGCTGCGCCAGCGAGACATTCGCCAGCGGCACCCGTACCAGCCACTCCGCGCACTCGGTCGCGTTGAGGAAGGCGGGACTGAGTTCCTTGTTTGTGACAGGCAGATTGAAGTTCATGGCACATCCCCCGCAGTCGGCATTCAGGTTTGAAACGCGTGCCGGGGAGTATGCCCCCGATTTCGATTTCACGTACTCGGGGATGTGGCTGATGGGTGTTGTCATGATGATCTCCTGGTGATCCCGCTGCCCTGGGGCGCCAGGTCTGGCGTCCGGTAGGCCGGTGATTTTGCGTCCCCGCCTTTCGACGGGTTTGCCTTGTTTCAGAATCAACGGTTCCTTTATATGGCAAGGAAAGTGCCGCAGCAAGGCATTATTTCACGCTGGCGGGAATCGCCGTACCGCCAGCGCCGACTATTCGCCGACAATGCCGGATTCGCCTTGCCACGGGTATAAGGGAGAAGAATCTCCTCCCTTCACTGCCTTGAACCGTTCGCCCCGGCCCCGCCATGAATCATTCTGCGTACCCTGAACCCCTCGATCCGGCGCGTGAGCGCGCTTTGCTGATCACGCTGGCCGGCATCCAGTTCGCGCACATCCTCGACTTCATGATCATGATGCCGCTGGGGCCGATCCTGATGCGGGAATTCGGCGTCGGCACCCACGAGTTCGGCCTGCTGGTGTCGGCCTACACGTTTTCCGCGGCCTTCACCGGCCTCTTGGCGGCGGCTTTCGTCGATCGCTTCGAGCGCAAGCGCCTGCTGCTGACCATGTTCGCCCTGTTCGCCGTGGCGACCCTGGCTTGCGGTCTGGCGCCCGGCTACTGGACCCTGCTCATTGCGCGCGGCACGGCGGGCGCTTTCGGCGGCGTGCTCGGCGCGATGGTGCAGACCATGGTCGGCGACCTGATTCCCTTCGAGCGGCGCGGCCGCGCCAGCGGCACCGTGATGTCGGCCTTCTCCCTGTCGACCGTGGCCGGCGTGCCGCTGTCCCTGTTTCTCGCCAATCATTTCGGCTGGCGCTCGCCATTCTTTCTGATCGCCGCACTGTCCTGCGGCCTTCTGCTGCTCGGCTGGAAGATGCTGCCGGCACTGCGCGGGCACCTGCCGACGGCGACCGTTTCCGAGGTCGAGCGCGCCCATCCGCTGGCGGCGATGGCGGCGGTGCTGCGCGATCGCAACCACCTGCGCGCGCTGCTGTTCATGGCCCTGATCATGGTCTCCGGTTTCAGCGTGATTCCCTACATCACCATTTACCTGACGGCGAATGTCGGCGTCCGCCAGGAAGACATTCCGCTGATCTACCTGTGCGGCGGCTGCGCCACCTTCTTCACTTCGCGCCTGGTCGGCCGCCTGGCCGATGCCCACGGCAAGGTCCGCGTCTACCGCGCCATGGCGCTGTGTTCGGTGCTGCCGCTGCTGGTGCAGACCCACCTGTGGCCGGTGGCGCTGTGGGTCGCGATCTTCTGGTCGACGCTGTTCTTCATTTTCGTGCCGGGGCGCATGGTGCCGGCCATGGCGATCGTCACCTCGGCCGTGCAGCCGCGCCTGCGCGGCACCTTCCTCTCGATGAACGGCGCCGTGCAGCAACTGGCCTCGGGCGCCGCGTCATGGCTGGGCGGCGCGATGATCGCCGCCGATGCCGCGGGGCGCATCGTCGGCTACGACAAGGTCGGCTGGCTGGCCGTCGGCGCCACCTTGATCGCCGTCGCCTTCGTCGGGCAGATCCGCATGCACAC
>JANMTA010000550.1:0-3544 GCA_031389965.1 Betaproteobacteria bacterium | reverse complement strand
CGACGCTGCTGCTGTTCTACTGCGGCGGACTGGAGTGCATGCTGAGCCACAACTCGGCCTTCAAGGCCGAGAAGCTCGGCTATACCCACATCAAGGTCTATGCCGCCGGTTCACCGGACTGGAAGGCCAAGGGTGCACAAGTCTCGATATCCGCCGCGCATATCAAGAAGCTGATCGAAGAGAAGGCGCCGTATGTCCTGATCGACGCGAGGCCCAAGCGCGTCGCCGACAAGGGCATGATCCCGACCGCCCTCAATATCTCCGACACCGAGTTCGACAAGCAGGTCGACACGCTGCCCGCCGACAAGGCCACGCCGCTGATCTACTACTGTGGCGGCCTCGAATGCGTGCTCTCCGACAACTCGGCGGAAAAGGCCAGGAAGCTCGGCTACACCAATGTGCTGACCTATCCGCCCGGCTATCCGGAGTGGGAAAAGCTGCATGGCGCGCCCGCGCCCGCCGCTGCCGCAACGGGAGGTGCGACTGCGACTGCAGCAGGGGCCGCCCTGGTGCCGGGCAAGGAGAAGGGTTCGGTGACGGTGGCCTCCTTCGAGCAGGTGTGGAAGTCCAACCCGGGCTCGGTGATGCTGGTCGACGTGCGCGATCCTAAGGAGGTCGCCGCCGGCACCATCAAGGGCTCGGTCAACATCCCGATGAACGAACTGGAGCAGAAGATCGCCACGCTGCCCACCGCCAAGCCGGTGGTTTTCGTCTGCGGCACCGGCGCGCGCTCGGGTGAAGCCTACGACACCGTCAAGCTGCTCGGCGGCAAGGTGCAGGCCTCCTTCATCGATGCCGACGTCAAGTTCAACGCCGACGGCAGCTACACCATGGTTGCGAAGAAATAAGTGACCGAATTTCAGCGCCTCTACACCGGCCGCCTGTGGTCGGTGCTGGCCTGGGACCAGTTGACGGCGCTCTGGCAGCGGATCGACCCCGCCGCCGGCTGGTATCTCGTGGCAATCGGCGTTGCCTGCCCGCGAAGCGGAATTCCAGGCACGCAAAGCGGAGCGGCGCCGACTTCCGGGATGTCACCGGCCGACGCCGCGACAGTCAGCACCTTCATCGAAGGCATCGACGCCCTGTTGCGGGCCGACCACCATGAGTCCTATTGCGGCATCGTCTACGCCGATGACCTCGAAAACCCGCGCCTGATCAAGATCTACGATCCGAACAATCTCGGTTCCTCCTGCGGCTCGTCGAAGAATCCGCCGGGGCCGGGTTGGGTCATGAGCCGCCTGGAGCCCGACGAAATGCCTGCGGCCCGTCCGGCCCCCGAAAACCGGAAGCGCTGGTGGCAGGGTTTGCTCCGAGATAGCTAGGCAGTTCCCGCCCGTATTCACGGTTTTGGCCGGTGCCCGCCTGAGGCATAGTGCCGGCTATGGCGCCACCGACCGAGACCCTGCCCGACCGCACTTCACTCAAGTTCCTCGTGGTCGACGACTTCGCGACCATGCGCCGGATCGTGCGCAACCTCCTGAAAGAACTTGGCTTTACCAATGTCGACGAAGCCGAAGACGGCGCCGTGGCGCTGTCCAAGCTGCGCCAGGGCGGCTTCGAGGTCGTCGTCTCCGACTGGAACATGCCCAACATGGACGGCCTGACCCTGCTGCAGGCCATGCGCGCCGACGCCAAGTTGAAATCCCTGCCCTTCCTGATGATCACGGCCGAGGCCAAGAAGGAAAACATCGCTGCCGCCGTCCAGGCCGGGGCATCGAGCTGCATCGCCAAACCCTTCACCGCGGCCACGCTGCAGGAGAAGCTGGACAAGATTTTCGAGAAGATGGGCATCTGACGGGCTTCAGCGCCTGAGCGCTTGAAGGCTATACCCGACTAAATTAATCGGGTATAGTGAGCTCTCCAGCCGAGATCCATCATGTCTTCTCCACACTCCAACCGGCTTTCCGCCGAAACCTCACCCTATCTGCTGCAGCACGCCGACAACCCCGTGCACTGGCAGCCCTGGGATGAGCAAACGCTCACTCTGGCCCGCCGGGAAAACCGGCCGATCCTGCTTTCCATCGGCTATTCGGCCTGCCACTGGTGCCACGTCATGGCCCACGAATCCTTCGAGGATGCCGGCGTGGCGGAGGTGATGAACCGCCTGTTTGTGAACATCAAGGTCGACCGCGAGGAGCGCCCCGATCTCGACCAGATCTACCAGACCGCCCACCAGATGCTGACGCGGCGCAGCGGCGGCTGGCCGCTGACCATGTTTCTCGAGCCCGACGGTACGCCCTTTTTCGGCGGAACCTATTTCCCCAAAGAACCGCGTTACAGCCTGCCCGGTTTCGCCGACCTCTGCCAGCGCGTGGCGGAAGCCTTCCAAAATCGCCGCGACGACATTGCTGCACAGGCGGCCGAACTTCGCCAGGCGCTGGCCGACACGGTACCGGAACCCGCCGTAACGGCCACCGCCTTTGATGCCGCGCCACTGGCCGCCGCCGCAGCGCTGCTGGCCCGCAGTTTCGATAGCCGCTACGGCGGCTTCGGCGGCGCGCCGAAGTTTCCGCATCCGACCGATCTCGCCTTCCTGCTGCGTCGCGGTGATGAGGGTTCGCGCCAGATGGCCTTGACCACGCTGACCCGAATGAGCGAAGGCGGCATCTACGATCAGATCGGCGGCGGCTTCTGCCGTTACAGCGTCGATGAGCGCTGGGAGATTCCGCATTTCGAAAAAATGCTCTACGACAACGGTCCGCTCCTGGCACTCTGCGCCGACGCCTGGGCGCAGAGCGGCGATCCTTTGTATGCCCGGGTCGCCGACGAAACTGCCGCCTGGGTGATGCGCGAAATGCAGGCGGCCGAAGGCAGCTATTACTCTTCGCTGGACGCCGACTCGGAGGGCGAGGAAGGCAAGTACTACGTCTGGGACCGCGCCGAGCTGGAGCAACTGCTCACGCCGCAAGAGTCGGCGCTGGCGACACGGCGCTGGGGCTTCGATGGCCCGCCGAATTTCGAGAATCGCCATTGGCACGCCAAGATTGCCGGCCCGCTGGACGACGCGGAAATCCCCCTGCTCTTTGCGGCGCGCAAAAAACTTTTTGCCGCCCGCGAAACCCGCATCCGTCCCGGCCGCGACGACAAGGTGCTGACCAGCTGGAACGCCCTGATGATCGAAGGCATGGCTCACGCCGCACGCGTGTTCGGCAAGGATAAGTGGCTGGTCTCGGCGCAAGGCGCGATGGACTGCATTCGCACGACGATGTGGAAAGACGGACGCCTGCTGGCGACCGCCAGGAATGGCCGCGCCCACCTCGACGCCTACCTCGACGACCACGCCTTCCTGCTCTCCGCCCTGCTCGAACTGATGCAGGCCGAATTCCGCAACGCGGATCTGGCCTTCGCCATCGAACTGGCCGATACCCTGCTGGCCCGCTTTGAAGACCGCGACGCCGGCGGTTTCTACTTCACCGCCCACGATCACGAAGTCCTGATCCACCGCCCCAAGACCGGCCACGACAATGCCACGCCTGCCGGCAACGGCGTCGCCGCATTTGCCCTGCAGCGGTGCGGCCACCTGCTGGGCGAAACCCGCTATCTC
>JANMTA010000084.1:0-5968 GCA_031389965.1 Betaproteobacteria bacterium | reverse complement strand
GCGATGTAGGAGGCATAGTCGGCGAGCAGCAGGTAGTGGTCGCCGTTGGCGGTCAGGTTGTCGAAGACCGGCTTGTAGCGTTCGCGCTCCTCGGGCGAGAAGTAGCCGTCGCGCAGCATGTCCAGCGCCTGCCGCAGTTCGTGGTTGCTTTCGTAATAGAGCCAGGGGTTGTAGCCGGAGGCGCGCAGCGTGGCGACTTCGTCGGTGGTGAGGCCGAAGATGAAAATGTTCTCCGGCCCGACCTCGTTGCGGATCTCGACATTGGCGCCGTCCAGGGTGCCGATGGTCAGCGCGCCGTTCAGCGCCAGCTTCATGTTGCCGGTGCCGGAGGCCTCGGTGCCGGCGGTGGAGATCTGCTCGGAGAGGTCGGCCGCCGGGATGATGATCTCGGCGTTGGAGACATCGTAGTTGGGGATGAACACCACCTTGAGCCGCTCGCGAATCAGCGGGTCGTTGTTCACGATGTCGGCGACGTCGTTGATCAGGCGGATGGTCAGCTTGGCCATGCGGTAGCCGGGTGCGGCCTTGCCGCCGAAGATCACCGTGCGCGGCGCGGCATCGCCGCCGGCGCGCAGTCGGTTGTAGAGCGTGACGACATGCAGCACGTTGAGCAGTTGCCGCTTGTATTCGTGGATGCGCTTGATCTGCACGTCGAACATCGAATCGGGGTCGACGCGGATTGCCAGCCGTTGCAGGATGACCTGCGCCAGGCGCGCCTTGTTGTCGCGCTTCACGCGCACGAACTCGTCGCGAAAACCGGTGTCTTCGGCCAGCGGGGTCAGTTGCCGCAACTGGTCAAGATGCTTGACCCAGCCGCGGCCGATGCGGCTGGTGATCAATTTCGACAACTCCGGGTTGGCCTGGTTGAGCCAGCGTCGCGGCGTAACGCCGTTGGTCATGTTGACGATCTTGTCCGGCCACAGGCGGTGGAAATCGGCAAAGATGGTTTCCTTCATCAGGCGGGTGTGGATGGCGGCGACGCCATTGACCTTGTGGCTGCCGACGATGGCGAGATGCGCCATGCGCACGCGGCGGCCAGCGGACTCGTCGATCAGCGACATGCGCTGCCACAGGACCGGATCGCCGGGATAGGTGTGCATCACGTCCCTGAGGAAGCGGTGGTTGATGTCGTAGATGATCTGCAGGTGCCGCGGCAGCACGCGCTCGAACAGGCTGACGGGCCAGGTTTCCAGCGCCTCGGGCATCAGCGTGTGATTGGTGTAGGCGAAGGTGCGGGTGACGATGTCCCAGGCGCGCGACCACTCGAAATGGTGCAGGTCGATGAGGACGCGCATGAGTTCTGCCACCGCGATCGAGGGGTGGGTGTCGTTCAACTGGACTGCCACCTTGTCGGGCAGGCTGTCGAGCGGCACGCCGGATTTGTCGAAGCGGTAAAGCATGTCCTGCAGCGAGGCGCAGACGAAGAAGTACTGCTGCTTGAGGCGCAGTTCGCGCCCCATCTCGGTGGTGTCGTCCGGGTAGAGCACCTTGGACAGGTTCTCGGAATCGTTCTTGTCTTCCACCGCGCGGATGTAATTGCCCTCGTTGAAATACTTGAGGTCGAAATCGCGGCTGGCCTTGGCCGCCCACAGCCGCATGTTGTTCACCGTGCCGGTGTCATAGCCGGGGATCGGGTAGTCGTAGGCCATGGCCATGACGTCGTCGGTTTCCACCCACTGGTAGCTCTTCTTGCCGTGCCCGTCGGAAAACTCCACCACGCGGCCGTGGAACTTGACCTGGTAGAGCACTTCGGGGCGCGGGAACTCCCAGGGGTTGCCGTAGCGCAGCCAGTTGTCGGGGTGCTCGACCTGCTGGCCTTCCTCGATGCCCTGGTGGAACATGCCGTATTCGTAGCGGATGCCGTAGCCGTAGCCGGCCACGCCCATGGTCGCCATCGAATCGAGGAAGCAGGCCGCGAGCCGCCCGAGGCCGCCGTTGCCGAGCGCCGCATCCGGCTCGATCTCGGCGATGTTTCCCGGCTTGAGGCCCATTTCGCCCAGCGCCGCGAGGGCGTCGCGGAACTCATTTTCGGCGCAGATGTTGAGCATGGAGTTGGTCATGGTGCGGCCCATGAGGAATTCCATCGAGAGGTAATAGACCCGTTTGCGGTCCTCGACGTAATAGCTGCGCATGGTCTCCATCCAGCGCTCGATCATGCGTTCGCGCACCACCGCGGCAGCGGCATGGAACCAGTCGCGGTCGGTGGCGGTGATCGGATCCTTGCCGATGGTGAATACCAGCCGGTTGTAGAGCGAGCGGCGGATCGAGTCGGCATCGAGCGTCGGATGGTCGAGATCGGGCAGGTCGGCGGGTTTTTGCATGGCGGGCTCCCGTTTGAGACAACGGAAACATCATACTCGCGGCGCCGGGGCTTGGCGCAGGAAGGCCGCCGGGTCTATGCCTGCAGGGCGGCGCGCCAGCGCGCGAGCTTTTGCTCGAATGTCATGCCGGCATGGGCGGGGCTGGTGGAGGGCAGCACCATGGCCTCGAAGCCCAGCGCCTCGACTTCGCGGATGCGCCGCGCCGCCATGCGGCCGTTGAAGCAGATGCGCCGTAGCGCGGGCGCCGACTCTCTGAGTTCCGCGAGCGGATTGGGTACTGCATCGCGAATTGCGCTGTCGAGGCTGCCGGCGCGTTCGCAAGCGGCGAACACGTCCCAGATGGCGATGCCGGCGGCCTGCACCGCGACGATGCGCGCCTCGTAGTCGATTTCCTTGAGCGGCTGCCCGATCACCGCGCCGAGGATGCGCCAGAACTGGTTTTGCGCGTGGGCGTAATACTGCTGCGCCGCAAGCGATGCCGCAGACGGAAACGAGCCCAGGATCAGTACCCGGGCTCGGTTGTCGATGACGGGCGGCAGACCGCGAAGAATCACTGTCGTTCCGTCATTCCGGCGAACGCCGGAATCCAGGACGATCAAGGCACTGGACCCCGGCTTTCGCCGGTGTGACGACATATTCAGTGCCGTCCTAAGCGCCGCTCATCTCCAGCATCAGCTGATTCATGCGCTTGACGAAGGTGGCCGGGTCGTCGAGCTGGCCGCCTTCGGCCAGCAGCGCCTGGTCGAACAGCACCGCGGCCCAGTCGCTGAATCTTCCACCCTCGCGCGTGTCTTCGTACTTCAGGCGCAGCACCACCGGGTGATGCGGGTTGATTTCGAGGATGGGCTTCGAGGCCGGCGCCTTCTGCCCGGCGGCCTTGAGGATGCGCGCGAGGTTGCCCGAGACGTCGTGCTCGTCGGCCACCAGGCAGGCCGGGCTGTCGGTCAGGCGGTGCGTGACGCGCACTTCCTTGACTCTCTCGCCCAGCGACTTGGCGATCTTCTCGGTCAGCTCCTTGAATTCGCCGGCGGCCGATTCCTGTTCCTTCTTCTCGGCTTCGTCTTCGAGCTTGCCCAGATCCAGCCCGCCCTTGGCCACCGACACCAGTTGCTTGCCTTCGAATTCGGAGAGGTGCGACACCACCCATTCGTCGACGCGGTCCGACAGCAGGATCACTTCGATGCCCTTCTTGCGGAAGACTTCGAGGTGCGGGCTGTTCTTCGCCGCGTTGAAGGTTTCGGCGGTGACGTAGTAGATCTTTTCCTGCTCGGGCTTCATGCGCGCGATGTAGTCGGCCAGCGCGACGGTCTCATCCGCAGTGTCGGCTTGGGTCGAGGCGAAGCGCAACAGGCCGGCGATCTTGTCCTTGTTGGCGTGGTCCTCGCCCATGCCTTCCTTGAGCACCTTGCCGAACTCGCCCCAGAACTTGGCGTACTTTTCCTTCTCGGCGGAATCCTCGCTGCTGGCGAGGCTTTCCAGCATGCCGAGGACCTTCTTGGTGCAGCCGTTGCGGATCGCCTCGATGTCCTTCGATTCCTGCAGAATCTCGCGTGAGACGTTGAGCGGCAGGTCGTTGGAGTCGACCACGCCGCGCACGAAGCGCAGGTAGAGCGGCATCAGCTGCTCGGCGTCGTCCATGATGAAGACGCGGCGCACGTAAAGCTTGACGCCGTGGCGGGCGTTGCGGTCCCACAGATCGAAGGGCGCGCGCGCCGGGACGTAAAGCAATTGCGTGTATTCCGTTTTGCCTTCGACGCGGGCATGGGTCCACGTCAGCGGGTCTTCGAAATCATGGCCGACGTGCTTGTAGAACTCCGTGTACTGCTCGTCGGTGATTTCGCTTTTCGGCCGCGCCCACAAGGCGGAAGCCTGATTGACGGTTTCGTCTTCGTCGGTGGCGACCTGCTGCTTTTTCTCGTCGTCCCACTTTTCGCCCCGCATCACGATGGGCTGGACGATGTGGTCGGAGTACTTGCGAATCACGGACTTGAGTTTCCAGGAGGAGAGCAGGTCGTCCTGGCCTTCCTTCAGGTGCAGGGTGATCTCGGTGCCGCGGCTCGGCCGCTCGGTCATCTCGATGGTGAATTCGCCGGTGCCTTCCGCGCCTTGGTCACAGTGCCAGCGCACGCCCTGGCTGGCTTCGACGCCGGCGCGGCGGGTCAGCACCGTGACGCGGTCGGCGACGATGAAGGAGGAGTAGAAGCCGACACCGAACTGGCCGATCAGGCTGGCGTCCTTCTGCTGGTCGCCCGAAAGCCGCGAGAAGAATTCGCGCGTGCCGGACTTGGCGATGGTCCCGAGGTTAGTAATCACTTCCTCGCGGCTCATGCCGACGCCGTTGTCGGCGATGGTCAGGGTTTTCGCCACCGGGTCGAAGGACACGCGGATCCTGAAGTCGGAATCGCCCTCGAACAGGCCGACATTGTGCAGGGCCTCGAAGCGCAGCTTGTCGCAGGCGTCCGACGCATTGGAAATCAGCTCGCGCAGGAAGATCTCGCGGTTCGAATACAGCGAGTGGATCATCAGTTGCAGCAGTTGCTTGACCTCGGTCTGGAAGCCGAGGGTTTCGCGCGACGCGGGCGCGGTCTGGGTGTCAGTGGTCATCGGGAATCCTCTTTGGCACGTGGAACAACGATCAGGAGGCCGATATGGGGGCGGCGAAGCCCGTTTCAAGAGCAGGGACATGGCCCGTTCGCAAGGAGTCGGTTCGCTGGCGCACATCCCGCAACCCGAAAGCCGAGTACGCTTGCAGACCCGGGTGCCAATCCATCGATGAAGGTCGAATAAACAAAATGGTTAACGCACAATGGTTTCTGCTGGTGGGCGGCCTGTTGCTGGCCAGGGGGGCCACGGCTTCCCTGCTGGCGCGTCTGCCGGTGACGCCGGCCATCATTTATCTGGTGGTGGGACTGCTGGTCGGACCGACGGTGCTCAATGTATTTCACTTCAATCCGCTCAAGCAAGCGGCACTGCTGGAAACGCTGACCGAAGTGGCGGTGCTGATTTCGCTGTTTTCCGCCGGCGTCAAGATGCCCGTCCCGGTCAGCCTGGTGCGCTGGCGCACGCCGATCCTGCTGGCCACGGTATCCATGACGGTCAGCGTCGCCATGGTCGCCGCCTTTGCCTGGTATCTGCTCGACTTGCCGCTTGGCGCCGGCATCCTGCTGGGCGCGATCCTGGCGCCGACCGATCCGGTATTGGCGACCGATGTCCAGATCCGCCATCCCGGCGACCGCGACCAGTTGCGCTACACCCTGACCTGCGAGGCCGGCATGAACGACGGCAGCGCGTTTCCGTTCGTGATGCTGGGCCTGGGCCTGCTCGGATTGCACGACCTCGGCCAATTCGGCCTGCAATGGGTGCTGTTCGACGTGTTGTGGGCCACGATCGCAGGCGTTGCCATCGGGGTCCTGTCCGGCGCCGCCCTGGCCCATGTGGCCTGGAAGCTGCGCCACGCGTCGCCCGAGCACAAGCTGATGGACGACTTCCTCGGACTCGGCCTGATCGGCGTGGTGTATGGCCTGAGCGTACTGGTCGGCGCCTGGGGCTTCCTGGCGGTATTTTTCGCGGCCGTCGCCCTGCGCCAGACCGAACTCAAGCTTGCCGGTGCTGCCCAGGAAACCCCGCAAACGCCGCCCGCCGACAAC
>JANMTA010000060.1:0-5304 GCA_031389965.1 Betaproteobacteria bacterium | reverse complement strand
TGCCATTGCAGGTAGCCGATCCACAGCACCAGTTCGGCAATCGCCGCGGCGCGCGGGTTGAGTTCGAGGCCGAGGAACTGGTGCGGGTCGACGCTCAGGCCTTCAATCTCGAACTGCGCCTGGCCGTGGCCGATGTCGTGCAACTGGTTGAGCACTTCGCCTTCGAGGCGCTTCAGGTGTTCCAGCGCGACGTACAAAAAATTGCCGCTGCCGCAGGCCGGGTCGAGCACGCGCAGGCTGCACAGCTTGTGGTGGAAGGCGCGGATTTCGGCAATGGCCTCTTTCTGTTTGCCCTCGTTGGCGAGCAGCACGGCGGCGCCCTGCACGTAGGCCCAGCTCTGGCGCAAGGGTTCGATCACGGTCGGCTGCACCAGGCGGTCGACGTAGGCGCGCGGCGTGTAGTGCGCGCCCAGCGCGTGGCGCTCCAGCGGGTCCAGCGCGCGTTCCAGCAGGGTGCCGAAGATGGCCGGTTCGACCAGCGTCCAGTCGGCCTTCGAGGCTTCGAGCAGCAGGGCGATCTGTTGTTTGGTGAGCGGCAGCACCTCGGGCGATTTGAAGAGCTTGCCGTTGAAGCGCGGCAGGGTGCGGCGCAGTACGAGGGAAAAGCCGCCGGTGTCCATTTCCTTCCACAAGGCGCCGACCAGCGGCACGAACTGGGCGGTGTCGTCCTTCAGGCTTTTCAGCAGTTCGGTGAAGCTGGCCTTGGGAATCAGGCCGACATCCTCGGCGAACATGCTGAACAGGCAGCGGGTAAGAAAACCGGCGACGGTTTCGGGGGCGTGGCCGCGTTTGCCATCACCGGCTTCCAGCGACTTGGCAACTTCGGCCAGGTGCGCGGCAATCTCGCGCGTGACGCGCGCGGCATGGCGCGTCGGATCGAGGCTGTGCGGGTCGCGCCAGACGGCGGCAAGACGGGCGCGAATGGCGGCGTCGCGCAGATCGGCAAGGCGAATGCGGTGCGAGCGCGGATCGGGGAAAGGCACATAGGTGGCGCCGCTTTGCGTGAACTCGGCATACAGTTCGATGACATTGCCGACATCGACCACGATCAGGAAGGGCGGCCGGCCTTCTTCGGCCGGCAGGGCGCGGGCATAGTTCTCGGCCTGGCTGCGGGCGCGCAGCAGCGCGGCGTCGAAGACCTTGCCCTGTTCCTCGGCAAGCCGGGTCTGCTTGGCTTCGAGGATGAAGGCGGCGCGGCGGTAGCAGTCGATGTAGCCGTTAGAGCTGGAGCCGTCGCCGTGGCGGAAAGTGACGCGGCGCTCGAAGACGTAGGCGTTGTCTTCCGCCTCGGCCCGGGCCGGCTCGGGCTTGGGCAGGCCGAGCAGTTCGCACAGCTCGGTGATGAACAACTGGTAGTTGGCGCGCTCGGAACCGCCGGCCGATTGCCAGCGGGCGATGAAGGCTTCGACAGCCGGCAGGGGAGTGGACGCGGCGCTCATGATGGCTGGATTGTAGCGGCGATCCGGCCGGCGCCGTATCGCCAGCGCCGACTTTTGCATTCCGGCCGCACGCGCCGCTGTGGCACAATTGCCCGCCAACACGCCAACACGCCAACGCGCCGCTGCGTCAACGCGAACAGAACCAATAACAAGATGACTGTCCGCAACCTCGAATTCCTGTTTCGTCCCAAGTCCATCGCCGTGGTGGCCGAGCCTGACGAGCCCGGAAACTATGCCGGGGTGGTGCTGCGCAATCTGGCGGCCGGCGGCTTTGCCGGGCCGGTGGCCTCGGTGGCGGCGAAGAAGCGTTCCCTGTTCGGCCTCGGCGCGCATCTCCAGATCGATGAGATCGAGATCGCGCCGGATCTGGCGATTATTTGCGCCGCGTTGCCCGACGTGCCGCAGATCATCGCCAAGCTTGGCGCGCGCGGCACCCGCGCGGCGATCGTCGGCCCATTGCTGCGCGACACGCTGAGCGACAGCCAGGTGCAGGAGGCGCGCAAGGCCATCCTCGACGCGGCGCGCCCCTGGCTGATGCGCGTGCTCGGACCGGGCAGCGGCGGCGTGATCGTGCCCGCCGCCGGCCTCAACGCCAGCGTGGCGCCGGTGACGGCGGCGCCCGGCAAGATCGCCCTGATCACCCAGTCGGCCGCGGTCGCCGCCGCCGTGCTCGACCGCGCCGAGAGCAAGAACATCGGCTTTTCCTCGGTGCTGCATTTGGGCACCGGCATCGACATCGACCTCGCCGATGCGCTCGACTGGCTGGCGGCCGACCCCGACACCGAGGCCATCCTGGTCCAGTTCGACGCCGTCGGCGGCGGGCGCAAGTTCATGTCGGCGGCGCGCGCGGCGGCGCGCAACAAGCCGGTGGTGGCGATACGTAATCGTGGCGGGCACGACAGCCGCGAGGGCAGGTGCACTGCAAGCCGGCCGTTCTGCGCCGACGACGTCTATGAGGCGGCGCTGCGCCGCGCCGGCTGGGTGCGCATCGATACCCTGGAAGACATGTTCGATGCTGCCGAGGCGATGGCGCGGGTGCGTCCGATAACCGGGACGCGCCTCGGCATCGTCGCCAACGGCGGCGGCCTGGGGCGGATTGCCGCCAGCGCCCTGCTGCATTCCGGCGGCCGGCTGGCGACGCTGGCGCCCGCTACCGTGCAGCAGCTGGCGAGATTGCTGCATCCGGGCAAACCCCCCGGCAATCCGCTGGCCCTGCCGGCCGACATCACGCCGGCCAACTGGGCCGCCGCGCTGGCCCTGGTGATCGCCGACCCGGGGACGGACGCGGTGCTGACGGTTTGTTCGCCCTCGCCTTTTGCGCCGGGCGCGGAGGTCGCCGCCGCCATTTGCGAAGTGGCGCAGCACGCGCAGCGCAACGTGTTTACCTGCTGGGTCGGCGGCAATGCCATGCACGAGGCGCAACGCATTGCGGCAGCCCACGGGGTGCTGAGCCACGACTCGCCGGAAAAGGCCATCGCCATTTTCAACGGCATCGTCAATTACGAACGCAACCGGAACCTGCTGGTGCAGTTGCCGCCGTCCGTGGCGGAGGGTTTCAGCGCGGATGACGCGCGCGCACACGGCGTCATCGCCGAGGCGATCGGGCTCGGTGCCGATGTCCTGCCGTCGCGTCTGGCGCGCTCGCTGCTGGAAGCCTACGGCATCGACGCGGTGGAGTACCCGCTGGCGGGCAGCGTCGATGCGGCGATCCTGAGCGCCGACGAAATCGGCTATCCGGTGGATCTCGGCCTGGTGCTGACCGGCGCCGGCGACTCCCACGCGATGGCCACCGGATTGCGCTCGCCGGCCGACATCCGCGCGGCGGTGCGCAATCTGCGCGGCAATGCGCGTGAGCAACGTCCCGGCCAGCGCGTCAGCGGCTACCGCCTGCGGCCCGGTGCGGCGCGCAGCGGCGGCGTCACACTCCGGGTTGGCGTGGCCGACGACCCGGTTTTCGGTCCGGTGATCTTCCTCGGTCCGGCATCGGGCAGTGGCCGCGCCGACGACCTGGTGGTCGGGCTGCCGCCGCTGAATCGCACCCTGGCCGAAGACCTGGTGGGGCGCAGCGGGTTTGCCGGCGACGCCGGCGGCGAACAGCGCGCCGCGCTGGAAGCGGCGCTGGCGACCGCCCTGGTGCGCCTGTCACAACTGCTGACGGATCTCGACCAGGTGACCGGGATCGAGCTCGATCCGCTGCATGTCGAGGCCGGCGGCGTGGTGGCTTTCGATGCGCGCATCCGCATCGAACGGAGCGGGCGCCGGCTCGGTTTCCGCCGCTTCGCGATCCGCCCCTATCCGCGCGAACTGGAACAGGCGCTGGCGTGGCAGGGACGGCGGCTGCTGATCCGGCCGATCCGCCCCGAGGATGAAGCCACGCTCGCCGACCTGATCGCTTCGCTCGAGCCGGAAGATTCGCGGATGCGCTTCTTTGGCACCATGCGCCAGCTGCCGCGCTCGCAGCTCGCCCGCTTTACCCAGATCGACTACGATCGCGAGATGGCCCTGGTGGCGATCGAGCGCGGCGCCGACGGCATCGAGCGTTCGCTGGGCGAGGTGCGCGTGGTCGCCGATCCGGACAACGCCGTGGCCGATTTCGCCATCGTGGTGCGCTCCGACATGAAGGGCAAGGGGCTCGGCCGCCTGCTGTTGCAGAGCATCGTCGATTACTGCCGCAGCCGCGGCACCGGCGCGTTGCGCGGCGAAACGCTGAGCGGGAACCTGCGCATGCAGCATCTGGCCCGCGACCTCGGCTTCGCGCTGAAGGCGGGAGCCGACATGGGCACCGTCGAACTGCGTCTGCCGCTGCACCCGCCGGCGGCATAGGCAGGCGTTGAATATGCCGTCATTCTGGCGAAGGAACGTCACCGCGGACTCCGCTGCGGGGAAGATTACGGCCTGGTTCGGCACGCCTCCGGGCGCCATGGGAGGGAATTGCCGGCGATGAAATTCATCAAGCCATTTACCTTGGTCCTGATGGCCGTCTCTGTATGCTTTTCCGTGTGGACCGTCAGCATCGGCAAACCGACCAGCGTCGGCGCCTTCATTTTCTTCGCTGCCTGGCTGGTCGCCCCTTACGTAATATTGAGTGCGGCGCTGATATTCCCGAGCCCGAAAAGCGGGTTGTCGTTTCATTGGTTTCTCGCGGCGCTGGTTACCATCGCAGGCATCCTCATGCTGTCGGACGTGATGTTTTGGCACAAGGACGCACAGGGAGCCATCGCCATCCTCCTGGTTCCGCTGTTCCAGGGCGTCGCATATGCCGTCCTGTTGCCGCTCGCCCTATGGGTGTCGCGCAACCGCGCCTGACCCATCCTTCAACCCCGACAGGCTAAAGCCACGCGGCATACCAATAAAGGCGGCGACATGGACATCGGCATCATCCTCGGCGTGTTTATCGGCTGGCCTTTCCTGGCCCTGGCGCCGGCCGCCCTCTTCGCAGTCCTCTACTTGCGCTGCCGGCGGCCAGTCGTACTGGTTGCGATGCTTGCCTGGCTCGCCTACTTCCCTTACGAGCAGGCGATGAAGCTGCGCATACTCTGTTCCGGCGAATGCAACATTCGCGTAGACCTGCTGTTGCTCTATCCGCTGCTCATGCTTGTATCGGTACTTGCGCTTATCGCGTATTTCAAGACAAAGCGCGGGGCCGGGCGCGCCTGAGCCCCATCCATCCGGCGCCGCGCGATCTTCCGCTTAGGCGTTTTTGCTGGTGCCGGACGGCCCGCCGGTGTGCATGCGGATCTGCCCGACGAAGGCGACGGCGATCAAGGTGGCGCCGACGGCCAGCCAGCCGACCTTGTCGTAGCCGACGATGCGCCCCGCGGCATCGGCGGCGATCATCGCGCCGCCCAGCCATGACGCGGCGCCC
>JANMTA010000548.1:0-3467 GCA_031389965.1 Betaproteobacteria bacterium | reverse complement strand
TGGTGGTGCTGGACGCCGATGGCCTCGATGCCGAATTCGGCGGCCAGTTGCACGGCAAAGTGCGTCGAATGCAGGTCCGGATGCAGGTCATGGGCAATGGCCACCGGCTTCCTGCCCATGGCGGCCAGCGCCTGCAACAATTCGCGCGCCGTCGCCTCGTGGGCAAGGCAGGCGTCGCGCTGGAACAGGTCGCCGACCGTGTGCGAGACCCAGGCCTGACGGCCATGGGTCAGGCACAGCGTGTTCTTGAACCAGGCGCCGGTCGACAGCAGGGGCGGTGCCGACCGGACCAGTTCCAGCCGATGTTCGACGCAATGCGGCACGGCTTGCCCCAGGGCATTCATCGGCTCAGACGCGCCTCGCCGCCTGGCCTTCGATTCCCGGGACGCGGTGCTGCGGGCTGTCGACCACCTCCTGCCGCTGCGCGCGAACCGAAGCCGCGCCGCGTTCGATCCAGGCCAGCCACTCGTCCATGCCCTGTCCGCTGGTGGCCGACACCTGGATGACTTCGATGCCCGGATTCACCCGCCGTGCGAACTCGATGGCGGCATCGACCTTGAAGCTCACATAGGGCAGCAGGTCGCACTTGTTCATCAGCATCAGGCTCGCAGCGCGGAACATGTCGGGATACTTGATCGGCTTGTCCTCGCCCTCGGTCACGGAAAGGATGACGACCTTGTGCGCTTCGCCGAGGTCGAAGGCCGCCGGGCAGACCAGGTTGCCGACGTTCTCGATCATCAGCAGCGAATCATCCTGCAGGTCGAGTTGATCCATGGCATGGCCGACCATGTGCGCGTCGAGATGGCAGCCCTTGCCGGTATTGATCTGGATCGCCGGTGCGCCCGTGGCGCGAATCCGCTCGGCATCCTGGCTGGTCTGCTGGTCGCCTTCGATCACCGCGACGCACTGGCTCCCCTTGAGCATCTCGATGGTCTTGACCAGCAGCGTGGTCTTGCCCGATCCCGGGCTGGAAACCAGGTTCAGCGTAAAAATGCCCCGATCCGCCAGGCGCTGCCGGTTCTGCGCCGCATAGGCGTTGTTCTTGGACAGGATGTCCTGCTCGATCTGCACCATGCGCTTGTTGCCGACGCCCGGAGCATGCGAATGCGCCGGTGCGTAGCTGTGGCGATGCGCGGGGGCATGCGGGTGCTCGTGTCCGGACCCATGCTCGTGCTCGTGATCGTGGCTGTGCCGCGTGCCATCGGCATGCACGTGATCGTGCTCGTGATGGGCGTCCTTGCCGTCGATTTTGACTTCACCGCTGCCGCAGCCACAGGTCGTACACATTGCCCTCTCCTTCTAAGCGACTTCAAGTTCCTTGACCCGCATTTCAGTGCCGCCGGTCACTTGCAACCGGTGGCCGCCGCATTGCGGGCATTCGCCGAACGCTTCCGTCATCGGCACCGTCATCGAACACTCCATGCACCAGCCGACACCCGGCAGGGCAATAATCTCCAGACTCGCACCATCGGCGATGCTGTCGCGCGTGACGGCATCGAAACAGAACTTCATGGCCTCGACTTCGACCCCGGAAAGCTGGCCGATCTCCAGCCAGACCGTCGTGACCTTGGCAAAGTCCTGCTTGCGCGCCGCGTCTTCGATCAGTTGCAGCACGCCTTCGGCAAGCGACATTTCGTGCACGGAATACTAGAGTCCGTTGCGCACGTAATCGGCAAAACGCCGGTCCCGTGTGGCAATGTGGTTGGTGATGAAGCCGAGAACCTGCTCCGCCTTGCCGGCCACCAGCGCGGAATTCCCTGCGGCATGATCGGCGGCAATCTGCTGCAGGGTTTCCAGCATGAGATTGTGATCGTCGACATGATCCTCGTAATCGTCATAGCTCTTCATCCGCATCAGGAGTTCTTCGGACGTGAAGTGCGCCTCGCTGTAGGCGATCAACTGATCGAGAATCACCCCCAGCGATGGCGTGTCCTGATGTTCCCCGGCCGCTTTGCATAGCGCCTGCAGGAGGCCGAGTTGAACCTCATGCTCATGGTCTGTCTGGAAATTCGATGCGGTATTGAAATCCGAGATGTTCGACATCCTTGCTCCCTTGTTGCCCGCGGAAACGCGAGTTTGCGAAGCTTAGCGCAAAGCGAGAAAACGGCGGCGGGAAAGCGAGGGTTCGCCGGCCTGTTTCTCGGTCTTTGGCGCCGTCCGGGACGCTTGCGGATCGGTCAGCAGTGCGATCAGCGACGCCCGGGCGGTCATCGTCGCCTCCGACTGGGAAGCGAACTGTCCCATCGGCGAGAACAACGGACAGCTCTGATACTCGCCGAGTTCCGTTTCCGCACTGCCCAGAAAGGCAAAGTCGCCGGCGGGGAACTTGACGAAACGGCGCCTGTTTTCGCCTGTGGACACCCAGTTTTCGCTACTGCCCGGCACCAGCAACATGCTCATGCACCAGGGCGTCACCACGATGCCCAGCCAATGTCCCTGCCAGCGCTGGAAATCGACGGCTGCCACCGACAGCGCCGGATTCAGGATGGGCACGTCGGCCATCTGCTCGCGCTGGATGCGGAAAAAGGCTTCCTCCACCGCTTCCGCGGGGCTCGCCTGGTGGATCCGGAAGCTCATGCCGGCTCCAGACCCTCGCCCCAACTGCGGGCGTCGCCTCCCTGCTCCATGAATTCCCGCATCACCGCCAGGGCTTCTTCGGCACGTTCTGCCTCAACACGCTCGAAGGCAAAGCCGCCGGCCTGGATCAACAGATAGTCGCCAACCGCGACGTCTTCGTTCATCAACAGCAGGCTGACCTCGCGCCTCTGCCCGAAACATTCGGTGACGGCCATGCCCTCGCGAACTTCGACCACACGGGAGGGCGCGGCGAGGCACATTTCAATTGACCTGCGCAGTCAGCACTTCGAGCGCATAACCGCGAGAAATAAGTTCATTCGCCGCCATCGCGGCCAGTACCGGAACTTTTTCGGCGACCGTCGGCGTCATCTCCGTGCCCAGTTCCAGCGAAATAAGCTCGACGCCGAGCACCACGATTTCCCTGGGCAGGCAGTCGAGCAACTCAAGGCTGGCCAGCACGTCAGGTAATCCGATCTGGTGCGGTGACAACTTCGTGCGAAAAAAAACGGGGATGTCGTCACCCGCAAACTTCACCACCGTGCCCGGCGGCACGCCCGCCTTGACGACATCGAGCACGATCAGGAAATCCAGATTCGAGAGGTCCTCGATCATCTCCATGCCGGAGGTGCCGCCATCGATGGCCAGCACGTTTTCCGGCAGCTTCCAGCCACGCTCCAGCGCCTCGACCGCACGCACACCCGCCGCCTCATCGGTGAGGATGGTGTTGCCGATACCGAGGACGACTGCGCGCATGAAAGAAAGCCCTAAGCGCCATGGCGACAAATGCCACCGCTGATGATGAAGCCGTTAGCCCAGAGTTTGTCGAAAGGCCCATCGAACAAAAAAGGGCGCACGGGAAAGAAGTTAAATTAATTTAAAAAAAAAACGCC
>JANMTA010000047.1:0-2393 GCA_031389965.1 Betaproteobacteria bacterium | reverse complement strand
CGGGCCACGGCCGTCTTCGCGCCCATGGTCTGCTTTGGCTTTTCGCCGGGCAGCGCGCGCGAAAGATCGAGGATGCCTTGCGCCTCGATGTCCAGGCGCGCGCGAAGCTGGGCAAGGTCGCTGCCCAGGCCGAAGCCCACTTTCAGGATCTGGCGCGATTCGAGGATCTGCCGCAGGCCGGGATAATCCATCTGCGGCCTGACCGGAAACAGGTACACCCGGTCTTCCGTGGCGAGCTGGATCAGATGCGGCCCGGTGGACACTTCTCCCTTGGCGAATGTCGGTTTCGCCTCCGTGTCGAAGCCGAGCACGGCGTGCCCCAGCAGCACCCGGCACGCCTCGGCGGCGGCGCCCGGCGAGTCGACCAGCACCACGTCGGCAATGGCAATGCCCTGATACGGCGGCAACTCGATATCGACTGCAATCTCCGGGGTCACATTCACGTCCATGCGGGCATTATGTCCCCGCGGGAGGCGGGGACGGTATCCCGCGGCGGGATATCGCAAACGGTTTACAATTGACAGACTTAAAGTCCGAGTCCGCAAGCATGGCTGAAACCGCATTCTGCTACCACTGTCGCCAGCATCATCCGAGATCCGAGATGCGCCAGATCGAAACCAAGGCCGGCAAGCGTTGGCGCTGCATCCGCAGCATCGAAGCGACCCGTCAGGGGCAGGCCGCGCGCGAAGCCTATGGCCGCCAGGTATCCGAGATGAACAAGTCCGAGGCGCAAAGCCGGGCGCGACTGACCAAGCCGATCGTCGTCTGACGGCGGCCCCGCCTGCATCGGCCAATTGTGCTTCGCGGGTTTGCCCTCCTCCTGCTGAGCCTGCTCTGCGCCTGTGCGCCGCTGCCATCAGGCCAAAGTCGCGATGTGCTGTGGCGCCCTTCGCCGAACTTCGACCAGCGTCGGCCCAATTTCATCATCCTGCACCAGACCAGCAACGACACGGTGGCCAGGGCTTTGGCGACCCTGACTGACCCGCAGCGCCGCGTCAGCGCCCATTACCTGATCGGGCGCGACGGCGCAGTCATGCAACTGGTCGCTGAGAGCGCCCGCGCCTGGCACGCCGGCGAGTCCTGGTGGGGCGGCAACACCGACCTCAACTCGGCTTCGATCGGCATCGAACTCGACAACACCGGCGACGAGGCCTTCGCCGGAATCCAGATCGACGCCCTGCTCGGATTGCTTGCCGAACTTCGCCTGCGCTATCGCATTCCGCAGGCCAACTACCTGGCCCATGGCGACATCGCACCCGCGCGCAAGGTCGATCCGAGCCGCCTGTTTCCCTGGCAAAGACTGGCCGCGCGCGGCTTCGGCCTGTGGTGCGAAAAGCCGGAGGCGGCGGCTCCCGCCGGCTTCGACACCATGCTCGGGCTGCAGGCGCTGGGCTATGACATCAAGGTGGCGGCCGCGGCGCGCGGCGCCTTCCGCCGCCACTTTCTGGCGCAGGATGCCGACGCCGAACTGGCGCCCGAGGAGCAGGCCCTGCTGCATTGCCTGCTGCAGAAAAAGCTGCTGCACGAATCGCCCGCGGAGTAAACGCGTAATGAGATCGCGCTACGCCGAGACCCCTGCCTACGTCACCAAGGACGGTTCCGAAATCCGCGAACTGATGCAGCCTGCTATCCATGGCAACCGTTTGCAAAGCCTGGCCGAGGCCACGGTTGCGCCGGGGACGCGGACGCAAAGCCATCGCCATGCCGTGACGGAAGAGCTCTATCACATCATCGCCGGCAGCGGCCTGATGACACTGGGCGACCGCTGCATAAAAGTCGGCGCTGGCGATACGGTGCTGATCGCACCCGGCACGCCGCACCGGATCGAAGCCACCGGCACGGAGCCCTTGCGCTTCCTCTGCTGTTGCAGCCCGGCCTACTCGCACGCGGATACCGAGTTGCTGGAAGACATCTGATGGCTGGCAATATTTTCGTCGGCTTGCCCGTGGCGAAGGAATCCGCCGAGCGCATGGAAACCCTGCTGGCCCGGCCCGGACTGCGCATCGAACGCATCGTCTCCAGCGGCCAGGCCAGCCCCCCGGGTTTCTGGTACGAGCAGGTCGATGCCGAATGGGTTGTTCTGCTCGCCGGCGAAACCCTGCTGCGCTTCGAGGACGAAACCGCAGCGCGCAGCATGCACGCCGGCGACTGGATCTACATCGAGCCCGGGCGGCGGCACCGCGTGGATTGGACCGACCCGGCCGCGCCGACCGTCTGGCTGGCGGTACATCACGCACCAGGCTGAATCAGGAGCCACCGCTTCGCGCCAGCATCTGCCGCAACCAGGCCTTGCGCGCTTCCTCCAGCCCCCACATCAGCGCCGCGCCGACCAGCGCCAGTGCCCAGACATCCGCAGCGAGAGGCGCCGTGCCGAACAGCCAGTTGCCGGCCGG
>JANMTA010000032.1:0-2429 GCA_031389965.1 Betaproteobacteria bacterium | reverse complement strand
TCGGCCGGCACCTTGTCGCCGGCCACCAGCCAGACCACGTCGCCGGGCACCAGGTGCGCCGCATCCATGCGCCGCCGGCGGCCACCGCGCAGCACGGTGGCTTCGGTGGCGACGGCGCGGGCCAGCGCCGCCAGTGCCTGCTCGGCCTTGCCCTCCTGAATGAAGCCGATGAAGGCGTTGACGATCACTACGCCAAAAATCACGGACGTGTCGACCCACTCGCCGAGGGCGCCGGTGACGACGCCCGCGGCGATCAGCACCAGCACCAGCGGCTGGGTGAACTGGGCGCCGAAGCGCGACAGCGCGCTACGCCCCGGCGCGCTGCGTGGCCGGTTGGCACCGTGCTGCGCCAGGCGGGCGCCCGCTTCGTCCTCGCTCAGCCCCTGCGCCGGATCAACGGCATGGTGGTTGGCGGCGTCGGTAGCGGAAAGGGTGTGCCAGTGAACGGCGGGCGTTTTTTCCAGTGTTTCGGGTGTCATGGAAGCGGCAAGCCTTCATCAGGCTGACGAGATACCCGTCAGGCGGCGGAAGTTTGTCCGCGCGGCAGGCTAATGGTAACCGCGATACCCGGTCCGCTGTCGGGTGTGGCGATGGTCAGTCTGCCCTGATGCAGTTCCACGATGCGCTTGACGATGGACAGCCCGAGCCCGCTGCCCGCAGAATCATTTACAGCGTTCGTGAGGGTATCCCCGGCGAGGACATCCCGTGCGGCGCCGGCGCCGCGGTAAAAGCGCTGCTGGACGCGGTTGCGTTCAGCGACGTCGATGCCGCGCCCGTTGTCGCTGACCGTCAGCACGGCCTGCGTGCCCTGCACTGCGATGGAAACTTCGATCTGTGTGCCGCCGCCGTGACGCAACGCGTTGTCGACCAGGTTGCGCAGCAAGACCTGCAGCAGCAGGGGATCGCCGCGCACCAGTGCGTCGTCGTCGTTCAGCACCAGGTCGCAGTGACGCTCGATGGCGTCGCCGGCGCTCATGGCCAGGACTTCTTCGGCGACCTGTCGCAGGGCCACGTTCTGCATCGGGTGCGACGTACCGCCATCGAGCCGCGCCAGGGTCAGCAACTGCACCACCAGATGCGTGGCGCGGTCGCAGCCAACCAGAATTTGCGTCAGCGCGTGCCGCCTCTCCGTGTCATCGACCGAGGCCAACGCCACTTGCGCCTGCGCCTTGAGCGCGGCCAGCGGCGTGCGCAGCTCATGCGCCGCGTCGGCGGTAAAGCGGCGCTCGTTTTCCAGCGAGCGCACGATGTCGGCGAACAGGCTGTTCAGGCGCGACACCAGTGGAGCGACTTCGGTCGGCAGGCTCTCGATGGGTAGCGGGTCGAGTCGGTCGGGGCCGCGTTCCGCGACATCGCGCGCGAGCTGGCGCAAGGGCGCCAGCGCCAAGCCGATGGCAATCACCAGCAGCAAGGCCAGTGCCGGCAGGGCGTACAACATCGGCTTGAGCAGGTGCTCGGCGATTTCGCCGGCCACCTCTTCGCGTTCCTCGGCGAAGTGGGCGGCGCTGGTATTCGGCGGATGGGCCAGCAGTTCTTCCAGTTCGTGACGGGCTTCGCGCCAGGTGACGAAGGCCGTCAGCAGCCAGACGGTGGCGACCGCCAGCAGCGTCAGGCCGACCAGTCGGGTGCGCAGGGACAGCGGACGTTTCATGACGGAGTTCCTGTCCTGGCGACGACGTAACCGATGCCGCGCAGGGTGCGGATTACGTCTGCTCCGAGCTTGCGCCGCAGATGATGGATGTACACCTCGACCGTGTTGCTGCCGATTTCATCGCCCCAGGCGTAGAGATGCTGTTCCAGCTGGGCGCGGGAAAGCGCGCGTCCGGCTTGCTGCATCAGGGCGTGCAGCAGGGCGTATTCCTTGGCCGAGAGTTCGACTTCAAGCCCCTGGCATGTCACCCGCCGCGTCGCGGGATCGAGCGTGACATCGGCGGTGGCAAGCACGGGCGAAGACTGCCCGCCGGCGCGACGTAGCAGGGCGCGCAGGCGCGCCGCCAGTTCGCCTGCGCGACGTAACAGGGCGCGCAGGCGCGCCGCCAGTTCGCCCAGGTCGAAGGGCTTGACCAGGTAATCGTCGGCCCCGGCGTCAAGGCCCTTGATGCGGTCGTCCACGGTGTCGCGCGCGGTGAGGATCAGGACCGGCAGGGTCTTTTTCTTCGCTCGCAGATTGCGCAATACCGTCAGCCCGTCCTTGCGTGGCAGCCCGAGGTCGAGGACCACGGCGGCATACTCCTCTGCCGTCAGCGCGGTCTCCGCGCTGACGCCGTCGTGCGCCCAGTCGACGGCATGGCCGGCCTGTTTCAGGCCGGCCTGCAGCGCGTCGCCGAGCAGGGCATCATCTTCAACCAGCAGGATTCTCATGGGAAGGATTGTAAAGTGCGTCGCAATCGTAGCTTTTTGACAAAGGGCGGAGCAACAAAGGAAAGGCC
>JANMTA010000017.1:0-2365 GCA_031389965.1 Betaproteobacteria bacterium | reverse complement strand
AACAAGTATCCGACCGAGTCCCTCAAGCTGTGGGGCAAGGCCAAGGAACTGCGCGAGCAGTACTACAGGAACTACGCCACGGCCAAGGACAACGGCGGCCTGCGCTGGTCCGGTTCCGCCTGGGCGCTGGATGCGCTGCCGGCCGGCCTCGGCGACGACGTCTATTCGCTGACCGGCGAGCCCTATGCCGCGGCCGTCGCCCACGACAAGAAGTTTGCCAAGGAATGCATGGACGCCGCCGAGTCGGTGGGCTTTGCCCGCGACCTGTGCTCCTACATGCGCATCTACTGGGGTGGCATGCACCTCGACAAGTACCTCTACGGCGGCAAGTTCCCCAAGCCCGACTTCATTTTCCAGACCCAGATCTGCTGCTCGCACTCGAAGTGGTACCAGCACGTGGCCAAGGAAGAAAAGGTGCCGCAGTTCTACGTGGACGTCGGTGTCGGCCCCTACAAGGACATGAACGAGGCACGCCTCGACTATGTGACCAACCAGTTGCACGACGGCATCGAGTTCCTCGAGAAATCCACGGGCCGCACCTTCGACGACGAGAAGTTCCTCAAGGCGGTCAAGAACGAAATGCGTTCGACCAGCCGCTGGGCCGACATCTGCGCCCTGAACAAGGTCAAGCCGGCGCCGCTCGACGAAAAGACCATGTACTCGCTCTACGTGCTGGCCACCCTGTCGAAGTCCTCGCAATGGTGCGCCGACTTCTACGACGAGCTCTACGATGAAGTGAAGGATCGCGTCGCGCGCGGCATCGCCGCCGTGCCGAACGAGAAGTGCCGCATGATGTCCGACACGCAGCCGCCCTGGTCCTTCCTCAAGATCTTCCGCTACCTTGAAACCTACGGTGCGGTGTCGATCGGTTCGCTTTACACCTTCGCCCTCGAAGGCATCTGGGAAGACAAGCCGGACGGCAGCTGGGGCGGTCGTTCGCTGCCCTGGGAAAAGGGTATCGAGATGAATACCCGCGACCAGATCCTGCGCCTCTACGCCGACTGGAACCTGTCCAAGCCGCAGTGGCAGCACTTCTTCGATCCGCGGCTGAAGACCGAGATGATGCTGCGCATCGTCAAGGAATGGCAGGTCGATGGCGTCATGCTGCACCTGAATCGCGGTTGCGAAGGACTTTCGATGGGCATCATGGAAAATCGCATGGGCATCGCCAAGGCGGGTGTGCCGATCATGACCTTTGAAGGCAACATGGGCGACGAGCGCGAGTTCGACGAAGTGCGCACCCAGGCACGGGTCGATGCCTTCATGGAGCAGCTCGGTCTGCGCCGCCAGGCGGCCTGACTAACACAAGTGACAACAGGAGGAATCTAGGATGATTACCGCTGGAATCGATATGGGCTCGCGCAGCATCAAGGTGGTGCTGCTGGAGGAACTCAATGTGGATGGTGCGCCGCAGCTGAAGTACGGCGTGAAGAAGGTGCATATCATGATGCCGGGCGACCTGGATCAGGACGTCGCGGCCGACAAGGCCTATGACGAGGTCTTGGCCGCGGCCGGTCTGAAGCGTGAGGACGTCAAGGTGGTGTTCGCCACAGGAGCCGGACGCAAGCAGGTAAGTTTTGCCACCGAAGGCATCACGGAGATGACTGCCGGTGCCAAGGGTGCGGTGTTCATGTACCCGCAGGCGCGTACCGTGGTCGATGTCGGTGCCGAAGAAGGCCGCGGCATGAAGACCGACGGCGAAGGCCGCGCGATCGACTTTGCCGGCAACGAGAAATGCGCGGCAGGTGCCGGATCTTTCGCCGAAGCCATGTCGCGGGCGCTGCAGATGACGCTCAAGGAATTCGGCGAGGCCAGCCTCCTGTCCGACAAGTCGATTCCGATGAACGCCCAGTGCACGGTGTTTGCCGAATCCGAAGTGGTGTCGCTGATCCATTCGGCGACGCCCAAGAACGATATCGCCAAGGCCGTGCTCGATGCCGTCGCCAGCCGCGTCTGCGCCATGGTGCGCCGGGTCGGCATCGAAGGCGAAGTGGTGCTGATCGGCGGCATGGTGCATAACGCCGGTTTCGTCCAGTCGCTGAAAGTGGCGATGGGCGTTGATTCGGTATCCCTGCCCGACATGCCCGAGTACATCAGTGCGCTGGGATGCGCCCTGATTGCCGCCGAACGTCAGCACTGAAATCTAAACCTGAAAACCAATTAACCACAGAGACACAGAGGCACAGAGAAATGCAAAATACGTTCTTGTTTAGGGTTCTCTCTGTGTCTCTGTGGTGAAGGGTTTTGAATTCCGACTCTCACGAGTCACGTGATTAGGAGCGAAAACATGAATGCAGAAGTGGTAGCCGAAACCGTCCCGGAGAAGAAGGAATTCTGGCGCTGGCAGGAAAACGTCTGGGTCGAC
>JANMTA010000007.1:0-2428 GCA_031389965.1 Betaproteobacteria bacterium | reverse complement strand
TGCGAAAGAAGGCCATCACCGGCCCGTGCGGCAGCCAGCGAAAGCCCTTGGCCACCTTGAGTCGATAGCGGTTGCCGGGGCGCAGGTCGATGATGCCGATGCGGTCCAGTTGCGCCAGCGCCTTCACCAGTTTGGCCTCGGTCAGCTCGTAGGTGGCAAGGATTTCCTCGGCCGGCACCTGGCTCATGACGCAGATCGCCACCACCAGCAGCGTGCGGTCGGCCACCACCGCCTTCTCCTGCGCCAGCGTCAGTTCCAGCATCAGCGGCTGGGTATCGGCGACGCGGCGGGCGAGGTCGGCGAAGTCGAGGTTGATGATGCGGCAAATGTCGTCGATGCGCGACAGCGGCATGTCGCCGCCTTTCGAGAACATCCGCTTGACGCTCGATTCGGCCATGCCGAGGCGCTCGGCAACCACGGCATAGGTGACGCCGACGGCCTTGAGTTCGGTCTTGAGCTGCGAAATCAGATCGGCGGTGGTGCTCATGACATTGACAATCCCGGGTGAAAGTACCCGCTGACGATACTACAAGTCGATCGAAATGGCACATCGTCGCCTTTGCTTGTACCGGCAACCGACCTTGCCCATGATGCGCCCGAGTGCCATCAATACCTGAGCCGCCCTGCATGATTCTCGCCATCCATCATTCCTGCGACAATATGACATTGCTGTGGAACGTCCCAACCCAACGCCCAAGGAATTCCCGATGAGTACCCAATCCGGCCTGCTGCGCGCGCGCCGCTTCGCCCCGCTGTTCGTCACCCAGTTCCTCGGCGCGCTCAACGACAACGTGCTGAAGAACGCCATGGTCGTGCTGCTGACCTTCCAGGCGGCAAGCTGGACCACGCTCAAGCCCGAGCTGCTGGCCAATCTCGCGGCCGGGATCTTCATCCTGCCCTTCTTCCTGTTCTCGGCCACCGCCGGGCAACTGGCCGACAAGTACGACAAGTCGCGCCTGGCGCAACTGGTCAAGCTGCTGGAAATCGGCATCGTGCTGGTGGCAGGCGCGGGCTTCGTGCTGCACAGCATCGCCGTGCTGTTCCTCGCCCTGTTCCTGCTCGGGCTGCATTCGACGCTGTTCGGCCCGGTGAAGTACGCGATCCTGCCGCAGCACCTGAAAAGCGAGGAACTGGTCGGCGGCAACGCACTGATCGAGGCCGGCACCTTCATCGCCATCCTGGTCGGCACCCTGCTCGGCGGCCTGCTGGCCGGCAGCGATGGCGGCACGGCATGGATCACCGGCGCCGGGCTGGCGATCGCCATCGCCGGCTATATTGCCTCGCGTTCGATACCGCTCGCCGTGCCGCCGGCGCCGACTCTTGTCATCAGCGCCAATCCGCTGACCGAGACCTGGCGCAACATCAACTTCGCCCGCGAGAACCAGACCGTGTTCCTGTCCATCATGGGCATCTCCTGGTTCTGGCTGTTCGGCGCGCTGTTCCTCGCCCAGTTCCCGGCCTACACCAAAAACGTGCTGGGCGGCAGCGAAACCGCGGTGACCCTGCTGCTGGCGACCTTCACCTTCGGCATCGGCGTTGGTTCGCTGCTGTGCGAAAAGCTCTCGGCGCGCCGCGTCGAACTGGGCCTGGTGCCGCTCGGCTCGATCGGCATGACGCTGTTCGCGCTGGACCTCGCGCTGGCCTCACCGGCCGTGCCCTCGCCGGTACCGCTGGGCGCGATCGGCCTGCTGGCCTACGACCAGACCTGGCGCGTGCTGCTCGACCTGGGCCTGCTCGGCATCTTCGGCGGCTTCTTCATCGTGCCGCTCTACGCCCTGGTGCAGCAACGCTCGAACCCGGAACACGGCGCGCGCATCATCGCCGCCAACAACATCATGAACGCGCTGTTCATGGTGGTCGGCGCGCTCGCCGCCGCGGGCATGCTCGCCGCCGGCCTGACAATACCGATGCTGTTTGCCGTGGCCGCGCTCTGCAACGCGGTGGTGGCGCTGTTCATCTATGGCCTGGTGCCCGAATTCCTGCTGCGTTTCATCATCTGGATGCTGATCCACACCGTGTATCGCCTGCGCGTGCAGGAGCTCGACCAGGTGCCTGACGAGGGCCCGGCGGTGATCGTCTGCAACCACGTCAGCTTCGTCGATGCGCTGGTGATCATGGCAGCCTGCCGGCGTCCGATCCGCTTCGTCATGGATCACAACATCTTCCGCTGGCCGCTGCTCAACTTCGTCTTTCGCACCAGCAAGGCCATCCCGATCGCCGCGGCCAGGGAAGACCCGGCGATGATGGAACGAGCCTTCGACGAAGTCGGCAAGGCGCTCGACGCCGGCGACCTGGTCGGCATTTTCCCCGAGGGCAAGATCACCGCCGACGGCAACATCAACCCCTTCCGCCCGGGCATCACGCGGATACTGGCGCGCAACCCGGTGCCGGTGGTGCCGATGGCCCTGCGCGGCCTGTGGGGCAGCTT
>JANMTA010000002.1:0-3324 GCA_031389965.1 Betaproteobacteria bacterium | reverse complement strand
CTCGTCAATCGTCGCCTGGAAGAGCTGCTTCCGCAAAAGATCGAGGAAGCATTGCGCCAGCGCGAAGAGTCGAAAACCCCGTCGCTGGCCATCATTGCCACCAAGGGTACGCTGGACTGGGCCTATCCGCCCTTCATTCTCGGTTCTACCGCTGCTGCGCTGGGCTGGGATGTCTCGATCTTCTTTACCTTCTACGGCCTCAACCTGCTGAAGAAGGATGTCTCCGACCTGAAGGTGAGCCCGCTGGGCAATCCCGGCATGCCGATGAAGATGCCCTTCGGTCCGGAGTGGTTCAAGGGCATCAACTGGAACATTCCCAACATCATCCAGGCCGGCGTGCCCGGTTTCGAAACCGTCGCCACGATGCTGATGCAGCAGACCATCAAGAACAACGGCGTCGCCACCATCGAAGAACTGCGCGGGCTGGCGCTGGAAGCCGATGTCAAGTTCATCGCCTGCCAGATGACCGTCGACCTGTTCGGCTTCAGCCATGACGACTTCATTCCCGGCCTCGACTACGCCGGCGCGGCGACCTTTCTGCCTGTGGCGCAGAAGGCCGACGTCAGCCTGTTCATGTAGCCCGAACGCAGCAAAAGTCCAGACGATCAAACTGTTTGTCTGGAATCCATGAACGACTTTAGCTTATATGTGTAATGTATTGAAATTCATCGATTCAAGGGAGACTTTAAAATGAAACTGAAAAAAATCGCAGCACTCATCGCCATCGCTGGTCTGTCCGGCTCGGCGTTCGCCACCAACGGCTACTTCTCTCACGGCTACGGCATGAAGGCCAAGGGTATGGGCGGTGTCGGCATCGCCTACGGCCAGGACGCGCTCGCTGCGGCCACCAACCCCGCCAACATGGTGCTGGTTGGCAGCCGCTGGGATGCCGGCGTTGATTATTTCCGTCCTCAGCGTGAATCGTCGATCATCGGTAACTTATTCGGCGCGGACGCGAAGTACGATGGCAATAGTTCGGAAGACTATTTTGTGCCGGAGTTCGGCTACAACAAAATGATAGCCAACAATATGTCGCTGGGCGTTTCGGTGTATGGCAACGGTGGCATGGCGACTGATTACGACAGGAATCCCTTTGGCAGGTTTGGCGCTACGGGTAATGCCGGTGTCGATCTGTCGCAGCTCATGATCGCTCCTACGTGGTCTTACAAGCTGAACGAAAATCATTCGGTCGGCGTGAGCCTCAAGATTGCCTATCAGCGTTTCGAAGCCTTTGGCATCCAACCCTTTGCCGGCATGTCAAGTGCCCCGACCAAGGTGAGCAACAAGGATCACGACAGTTCCTGGGGTTACGGCATCGGCTTGGGTTGGACCGGGCAGATTACCCCGACCTTGAAACTGGGCGCAACCTACCATTCCAGAACCTACATGCAGGAATTGGATGACTACAGGGGCTTGTTTGCCGAGCAGGGCGGCTTCGACATTCCCGAGAATTACGGTATCGGCATGTCCTGGCAGGCAACGCCCCAACTGGTGATCGCTGCGGATATTAACCAGATCAACTTCAGCAAGGTTCGCTCGGTTGGCAACATCTTGGCTGAAGGCGGTCCCTTGGGGGCGAACAATGGGTCCGGTTTTGGCTGGGACGACATGACGGTCTACAAGATCGGCGTCGCCTATGATCTGAACAAGGAATGGACCGTGCGTGCTGGCTACAACCATGGCAGTCAACCGATTCCGAAGAGCCAGACCTTCTTCAATATCCTGGCACCCGCGACTGTCGAGGATCACCTGACCCTCGGCGCGACCTGGCGTCTGCAGAGCGGTGGCGAGGTGACCTTCGCCTACATGCATGCCTTCGAGCAGACAGTCAAAGGTTCCGGTTCGATCCCGCCTGGTTTCCCGCCTGGTTTCGGTGGCGGCAATGCCAACCTCAACATGTACGAGGATTCCTTCGGCGTTGCCTACGGCGTCAAGTTCTAAGGATTGTCTTTACGGCCGTTTGGCATAGAGCGGCCAAGGGTAGATCTAAAAAGCGGGGCTGGGAAACCAGCCCCGTTTTATTTGCATGAAAACAAATTGCCGGAGGAAACGCATGTCGCAGCTGTTCAAACTTCTTGGCGCGCTCGCTCTCTCGGTTTGCGCGACCGTAGCATCCGCCCAGGATGCCGTTTTGAAGCCCTTTGTGCTTGGCTCAAAAGGCCCGGGGGATTTGGCACAGAAGGTCGAGGCGACCAAAGCCGCGCTGACCAAGAGCGGGTTCACCGTGGTTGGCAGCTACAGTCCCTACGCCAATACCACCATCGTCATCGCGACCAACGATGAACTGAAGGCCACCGCAGCGAAATCGGAACACGGTGGCTTCGGCGCAGCGCAGCGCGCCTCCATCGTCAAGGTCAAGGACGAAGTGCAGGTGGCCTACGCCAATCCCGCTTATTGGGCGAACATCTACCGCATGAACGGTGACCTCAAGGACACGGCGGCCAAACTGCAGGCCGCGCTGGGCAAGGTCGAGGAATTCGGCGCCAAGGGCATGACGGCGGCACAGTTGCGCAAGTATCACTACAAGATGATGATGCCCTACTTCGACGATCCCGATCGGCTGGTGTTGCACGCGAGCCACGAGGAAGCCGTCAAGCAGGTTGAGGCCGGGCTGGCCGCCGGCAAGCAGGGCGTCACCAAGGTGTACCGCATCGACATTCCCGGCAAGAAGGAAGTCCTGTTCGGCGTGGCCATGAAAGGCAGCACGGAAAAGGACAAGTTCATCGACGACAAGTTCATCATGAACGAGATCGACTTCAAGGATGCCAAGTCCGCCGCGCACCTGCCTTACGAAGTACTCGTGGTTGACCGGCATGTGTTCGCCCTGTCCGCACGGTTCCGCATCGCGGCGAGCTTCCCCGATCTGTCGATGATGGGCGAGAACAGCTTCATGCGCATCATGGAGTCGCCGGACGCCATTAAAAAGGCGCTGGCCTATACCGCTGGCGACAAGGACTAAGCCAGGCGAGCCGCCTGTGCGCGCAGTTTGGCGCACAGCGCGACAAACCCTTCCAGTCGTTCACGTTCCTGGGCTACGACCTGCGCCGGCGCCCGGGAGACAAAGGTTTCGGTGGCGAGCTTTTTCTCCGCTTTCTCGATCTCGCCGGTGACGCGGGCGATTTCCTTGGCTATGCGTTCCTTCTCGGCCGCAACGTCGATCTCGATCTTGAGCATCAGCCGGAATTCGCCGACGATCTGCACCGGGGCGTCGGAGTCGGGCAGCGTTTCCGCGGTCGTGACCTCGGAGAGCTTGGCCAGCGCGGCCAGATAGGGCGCGTAGGCATTCAGAATCGCCGTGTCGCCAGCGCCGACTAATGGCACGCG
>JANMTA010000567.1:0-2854 GCA_031389965.1 Betaproteobacteria bacterium | reverse complement strand
GTGAAGGCCAAGGGCGAGTAATCCACCTTGTTGAAACCGGCCGGATGCGCATGGCGCGTCCGGCCGTTTTTACATCCAGAGCCCCGGAAGATCAGATGACAATCACCCTCGCGGTGGATTGTATGGGCGGCGACCACGGTCCGTCGGTAACCCTGCCCGCTGTTATTGAATTCCTGCGTCATGACACGGATTGCGCCGCGATTCTGGTCGGCCGCGAGGAATCGCTGCGTCCCCAGTTGGAGCGCCTGGCGAACGAGTTCGGCAATCGTCTGTCGATCCGCCACGCGTCCGAAGTGGTGGCGATGGACGAGGCCGTGGCCAGCGCACTGCGCGGCAAGAAGGACTCCTCGATGCGCGTCGCCATCGATCTGGTCAAGGAAGGCGTCGCCGACGCCGCGGTGTCGGCCGGCAATACCGGCGCCCTGATGGCCGTTTCCCGCTTCGTGCTGAAAACCCTGCCCGGCATTGACCGGCCCGCGATCTGTTCCATGCTGCCGTCGGAACGTGGCAGCACCTATGTGCTTGACCTGGGCGCCAATGTCGATTGCACGCCGGAACATCTGCTGCAGTTCGGCATCATGGGTTCCCTGCTGGTGTCGGCCCTGGAGCACAAGGAGCGGCCGACAGTCGGTCTGCTCAACATCGGCGAGGAAGCGATCAAGGGCAACGAGGCGGTCAAGCGCGCCGCCGAGTTGCTGCGTGCCACCGACCTGAATTTTGTCGGCAATGTCGAAGGCAATGACATTTTCAAGGGCACGGCGGACGTCGTGGTGTGTGACGGATTTGTCGGCAATGTCACCCTGAAGGCCGCCGAGGGCCTGGCGCACATGATAGGCGGTGCGCTCAAGGAAGAGTTTTCGCGCAATGTATTCACCAAGCTCGCCGCGCTGGTAGCGATGCCGGTCCTGAAATCCTTTCGCCAGCGCTTCGATCCGCGTCGCTATAACGGTGCGAGTCTGCTCGGCCTCAAGGGCATCGTGGTCAAGAGCCATGGCTCGGCCGATCAGATGGCATTCCGCTGCGCGCTGGAAAAGGCGGCCGAGGAGGCGCGGCAGCGTCTGCCGGAAGCCATCGCCGCGCGCATGGCCGCCGTAATGCCGGCGCCGACTCTTTGCGATTGATGGGAACGCGATGATACATACGCGAATCAGCGGTACCGGCAGCTACCTGCCCGGGGAGCCGATCAGCAACGCCGCCCTGATCTCCGCGCACGGACTCGAATCGTCGGACGAGTGGATCGTCGAGCGCACCGGTATCCGCAACCGCCACCTGGCGGCGCCCGGTGTCACCAGCAGCGATCTGGCGCTGGAGGCCAGTCGCCGCGCGCTGGAAGCCGCCGGACGCAAGCCTGAGGATGTCGATCTGATCATTGTGGCAACGTCTACTCCGGATTTTGTGTTTCCGAGTGCGGCGGCCCTGCTGCAAAACAAGCTCGGCATTACCAACGGCGCGGCGGCCTTCGACGTGCAGGCGGTGTGCAGCGGTTTTGTCTATGCCGTGACCATTGCAGAAAAGTTCATTCGCTCCGGTTCGCACAAGTGCGCGCTGGTGGTCGGTGCCGAGGTGTTTTCGCGCATTCTCGACTGGACCGATCGCGGCACCTGTGTGCTGTTCGGCGACGGCGCCGGCGCGGTGGTGCTGGAGGCCGCCGCCGAGCCCGGATTGCTGGCCAGTGCATTTCACGCCGACGGCAGCCATCACGGAATTCTTTCCGTGCCGGGCCAGGTCTGCGGCGGAGTCGTTACCGGCGACCCATTCCTGCGCATGGACGGGCAGGCAGTGTTCAAGTTTGCGGTCAAGGTGCTGGCCGATGTCGCACATGAAGTGCTGGCGGCCGCAGGCATGACCGCTTCGCAGGTGGATTGGTTGATCCCACATCAGGCCAATGTGCGCATCCTGCAGGCAACGGCGAAGCGGCTGCATATACCGCCCGAGAAGTGCATTGTTACCGTGGCCGATCACGGCAATACCTCGGCGGCATCGATTCCGCTGGCGCTCGACGAGTCGGTGCGTGCCGGGCGCATACAGCGCGGCCAGCATCTGCTGCTGGAAGGCGTCGGTGGCGGCTTCACTTGGGCCGCCACCCTGCTCCGGTTCTGAACTCGGAAAAACAGACATGAAATTCGCATTCGTATACCCTGGACAAGGATCCCAGTCGCTGGGCATGATGTCCGCCTATGGCGACTCGCCGGTGATCCGTGCTACGTTCGACGAAGCTTCGTCCGCGCTGGGGCGCGACTTGTGGCAACTGGCCAGCGAAGGTCCGGCGGAAGACCTGAGCCAGACGGTCAATACCCAGCCGCTGATGCTGACGGCGGACATCGCCGTTTATCGCTTGTGGTTGGAAAAGGGTGGCAGGCCGCCGCTGATGGTTGCCGGCCACAGCCTCGGCGAATACGCCGCGCTGGTGGCGGCCGGCGTACTGCAGTTGAAAGATGCAGTGCCGCTGGTCGAGCTGCGCGCCAGGGCCATGCAGTCCGCAGTGCCGGCGGGCGAGGGCGCCATGGCTGCGATCCTGGGCCTTGATGCGGCGGCCGTGGTGGCCGCCTGCGCCGAGGCCGCGCAGGGGCAGGTGGTGCAAGCGGTGAATTTCAACGAACCGAAGCAGACCGTGATCGCAGGTCACAAGGCGGCCGTCGAGCGTGCGGCGGAGCTGGTCAAGGCGCAGGGCGCCAAGCGCACCCTGATGCTGCCGGTATCGGCGCCCTTCCATTGTTCCTTGATGCAGCCGGCGGCGGAGGCGTTGAAGGCGCGCCTTGCCGAGGTAATTTTTACCGCTCCGCAAATTCCCGTGATCAATAATGTCGATATGGCACAACTCGCCGACCCGGCTGCAATCAGGGATGCTTTGGTG
>JANMTA010000561.1:0-5038 GCA_031389965.1 Betaproteobacteria bacterium | reverse complement strand
GCCAGTCGCGGACGGTGTGCAGTTCATCGGTGGTGCTGTCGATCACTTTGAGAGAAGCTTTTCGAAGGTGAGTTCGTAGATGCGCGCCAGCGGTTCGAGATCGGCCACGGCGATGCATTCGTCGATCTTGTGGATGCTGGCGTTAACCGGGCCGAACTCCAGCAGTTGCGGGCAGATGTCGGCGATGAAACGGCCGTCCGAGGTGCCGCCGGTGGTCGATAGTTCGGTCGCGATGCCGAGTTCGGCGGCGACGGCAGTCGCCAGTGCCGCACAGAGCTCGCCGCGTGGCGTCAGGAAGGGCTTGGCGCCCAGCGTCCAGGCGATGTCGTATTCGAGTTCGTGGCGGTCGAGCAGGGCGTGCACGCGGGACTGCAGGCCCTCGACGCTGCTGGCTGTCGAGAAGCGGAAATTGAAGTCGACGACGAAGCTTCCCGGCACGACGTTTCCGGCGCCGGTGCCGGCATGGGCATTGGAAATCTGGAAACTGGTCGGCGGGAAGTATTCGTTGCCGCTGTCCCAGGAAGTCGCGGCGAGTTCGGCCAGCACCGGGGCCGCGAGATGTACCGGGTTTTTTACCAGGTGGGGATAGGCAACATGGCCCTGCACTCCCTTGATGGTGAGTTTCGCCGAGAGCGAGCCGCGGCGTCCGTTCTTCATGGTGTCGCCGAGGCGGCCAACGCAGGTCGGTTCGCCGACGATGCAGAAGTCGATGGTTTCATTGCGCGCCTTGAGCGCTTCGACGACGCGCACCGTGCCGTCGATGGCGTCGCCCTCTTCGTCGGAAGTCAGCAGCAGGGCTAGAGAGTCGGCGCTGGCGCCACGGCGTTCTATCAGGCGTTCCATGCCGACGACGCAGGCGGCGATTGAACTCTTCATGTCGGCGGCGCCACGGCCGTACAGGTAGCCATCGCGCACGGTCGGCTCGAAGGGCGGCGAAGTCCATTGGGCCAGCGGTCCGGTGGGCACCACGTCGGTGTGGCCGGCGAAGCAGATCAGGCGGCCGGCGGGTTTTCCAGCAGGGTCGCGTCGCGCCCAGAGATTTGACACGCCACCGGCATCGATGCGCTCGATGTTGAATCCCAGCGGCACCAGCCATGAGGCGATCAAGTCGAGGCAGCCTGCATCCTCGGGCGTTACCGAAGGGCGCGCAATCAGCGCCCTGGCTTTTTCCAGAACCGGCATCAGTTCTCCATGTCCAGCTTGAAGTCGCTGAAGGAGCCCGGCGTGACCGACTTGGTGTAGTCGGGAGCGGCGGTCGGATCGGCGGCTTTGCCCGCCGGGGCGTCCGTGGCAGCGGAGGGCACGGCGGCATTGTTGATCACCTGCTGCAGGTTGTTGGCGGAGTCGGCGTTGGCGAGTGCTTCGTCGAGCGAGATGGTGCCGCTCTGGTAGAGGTGAAACAGCGCCTGTTCGAAGGTCTGGCTGCCGGGCACCATGCTTTTTTCCATGGCGTCCTTGATCTCGCTGAGGTCGCCCTTTTCGATCAGTTCGGCGATGTAGCGCGAGTTGAGGAGAACTTCCACCACGGCAACGCGGCTGCCGCTGGGCGTTTTGACCAGGCGCTGGGAGATCACGCACTTGAGCGTCACTGACAGATCGGAGAGCAGCGACGGGCGGTTTTCCAGCGGATAGAAACTGATGATCCGGCTCATCGCGTGATAGCTGTTGTTGGCATGCAGCGTCGCCATGCACAAGTGACCCGACTGGGCGTAGGCAATCGCCTGGCTCATGGTGTCCTTGTCGCGGATCTCGCCGATGAAAATCACATCAGGCGCCTGGCGCAGGGCGTTCTTCAGGGCGATCTGGTAGGCCTTGGTGTCGGCGCCGATTTCACGCTGATTGACGATGGACTTTTTGTTCTTGAAGAGGAACTCGAGCGGGTCTTCCAGCGTCAGGATGTGGCCCGAGACGTGCTCGTTGCGGTGGTCGATCATCGAGGTCAGGGTGGTCGACTTGCCCGAACCGGTCGCGCCCACCATCAGGAGCAGCCCCCGCTTTTCCATGATGACGTCTTTCAGGACCGGCGGCAGGCCGAGGGAATCGAACTTGGGGATATCCACCGGAATGTAGCGCGCGACCAAGGCAGGCGTGCCGCGCTGGAAGAAGCACGACAGGCGAAAAACACCGATGTCCGGCGCCACGACTCGGGTCTGCAGTTCCTTCTCCCGCTCAAACTCTGCCATTTGATCAGTGCTGAGGACTTCCGCAAGCAGGTCCTTCACGGTCGCAGGATCGAGGATGGTTGGATTGATCGGCACGGAATTGCCCAGCAGTTTGATGGTGATCGGGGCACCGACCGAGAGAAACAGGTCCGAGGCCTTTTTCTCCGCCATCAAATTAAACAGTCTCTGCATCGTTCCCATGTTCATGTCTCCTGTGCGTGTGGCCGGCGAGCTTAGTCGCGCAGCAATTCGTTGATGCCGGTCTTGGCCCGCGTCTGGGCATCCACCCGCTTGACGATGACGGCGCAATACAGGCTGTACTTGCCGTCTGCCGAAGGCAGGTTGCCGCTGACCACCACCGAGCCTTCCGGGATGCGGCCGTACATCACTTCGCCCGTGGCGCGGTCGTAGATCTTGGTACTCTGGCCAATATACACGCCCATCGAAATCACGCAGTTGTCTTCGACGATGACGCCTTCGACGACTTCCGAACGGGCGCCGACGAAGCAGTTGTCGCCGATGATGGTCGGGTTGGCCTGCAAGGGTTCCAGCACGCCACCGATGCCGACGCCGCCGGAAAGATGCACGTTCTTGCCGATCTGGGCGCAGGAACCCACCGTGGCCCAGGCGTCGACCATGGTGCCTGCGTCGACATAGGCGCCGATATTCACGAAGCTGGGCATCAGCACCACGTTCTTGCCGATGAAGCTGCCGCGCCGGGCGACGGCCGGCGGCACCACGCGGAAGCCGCCCTTCTGAAAGTCGTGGGCGGAAAAGTGGGCGAACTTGTTCGGTACCTTGTCGAAGTAGCGCATCGGACCGGCATCCATCAGCACGTTGTCTTCGAGGCGGAAGGACAGCAGCACGGCCTTCTTGATCCACTGGTGCGTGGTCCACTGGCCGTCGATTTTCTCGGCGACGCGCAGCGTGCCGCTATCGAGTTCGCCCAGCACGTGGGCCACGGCGTCGCCGATACGTGCCGGCGCGGCTCCCGGGCTCAGGCTGGCGCGGTCTTCCCAGGCCTCTTCGATGATCTGCTGGAGTTCGTTCATGGTGTTTTCTTTCAGAGGGATAGACAAAAATCGTTGATGCGGTGCGCGGCGTCGAGGCATTCCTCATGTCCCGCCACCAGGGCGATGCGGATGTAATTGGCGCCCGGATTGATGCCCGCGGATTCGCGCGCGAGGTAGCTGCCCGGCAGCACCACGACATTCTTCCGGCGCAGCAGTTCGCGGGCAAAGTCGGTATCCGCGATGGGTGTCCTGGCCCACAGGTAGAAGCCGGCATCGGGAATCCGGCAATCGAGGTGATGGGCGATCAGCGGCGTCACTTCATGAAATTTTTCGGCATACATGTGGCGATTGTCGCGCACGTGGGCTTCGTCGTGCCAGGCGGCGATGCTGGCGGCCTGCACCGCTGGATTCATGGCGCTGCCGTGGTAGGTGCGGTAGAGCAGGAATTTCTTGAGGATCGCGGCATCGCCGGCGACGAAACCCGAGCGCAAGCCCGGCACGTTGGAGCGCTTGGAGAGGCTGGAGAAGGCGACCAGGTTGCGGTAATCGTGGCGTCCCAGTTGCGCGGCAGCGGTGAGGCTGCCCAGCGGCGGCCTGGCTTCGTCGAAATAGATTTCCGAATAGCACTCGTCGGAGGCGATGACAAAGCCGTAGCGGTCGGATAGTTCGAACAGGGCCTTCCACGATTTCAGGCTGAGGACCTTGCCGGTCGGGTTGGCGGGCGAACAGACATATACCAGTTGCACGTCGCGCCAGGTGCTTTCCGGCAGCGCGTCCCAGTCCATCTCGAAGTCGTTGTGTGGCAGGGTATTGAGGAACACCGGTTCCGCGCCGGCGAGCAGGGCGGCGCCTTCATAAATCTGGTAGAAGGGGTTGGGGCAGACCACCTTGGCACGGCCATTGTTGCGGTCGATGATGGTCTGGGCCAAGGCAAACAGCGCTTCGCGCGAGCCATTTACCGGCACCACCTGGCTTGCGAAATCCGGCGTCGGCACCCCGTAGCGGCGGCCAATCCAGGCGGCAATGGCTTGGCGCAGGGCATCCGAACCCTGGGTGGTCGGATAGTTGGCGAGCCCGGCCAGGTTGTCGGCCAGCGCCCGCTGGATGAAAGGCGGTGTCGGATGCTGCGGCTCGCCGATCGACAGCTTGATCTCGCCAAGAGTCGGCGCCGGCGACACGCCGGCAAACAGGTGGCGCAGCTTTTCGAAGGGATAGGGCTGCAGGCGGGTGAGATCGGGATTCACGGCTGGCTTGTCGGCGAGTGGGAGCTGCGCATTATACGAGAGGGACCCGAGGAGGAATCTGCGCGTCGATGCCAGCCGATTTCCGGTAAATTGCAACTTTTGCGACACACGGGGACACAGTCATGGGACAAATGATCGATTTCAGCCGGCCCGACGGCAGCACCTGCCGCGGCTATCTTGCGACGGCTGGGCAGGGCCGTCCGGGTGTGGTGGTGATCCAGGAATGGTGGGGCCTCAACGACCAGATCTGCGGCGTCGCCGACCGCTTTGCCCGGGCCGGGTTCAATGCGTTGGCACCCGACCTGTTCCAGGGCCGCGTCACGCAACAGCCCGACGAGGCCAGCCACCTGATGAACGGCCTCGATTTTCCCGGTGCGACACATCAGGACATTCGCGGCGCGGTCGAGCACCTGCGTGGGCTGGGTGGCGGCAAGGTCGCGGCGATGGGTTTTTGCATGGGCGGCGCGCTGTCCATCGCGGCGGCCGTGCATGTACCGGAACTTGCCGCCGGCGTGTGCTTTTACGGCATTCCGCCCAAAGAGTTTGCCGACCCGGCGAATATCCGCATTCCCTTCCAGGGCCATTTCGCCAGCAAGGACGACTGGTGCACGCCGGCCGC
>JANMTA010000552.1:0-1919 GCA_031389965.1 Betaproteobacteria bacterium | reverse complement strand
CCTGAACCCGATGAGAATCAGGAGCTAAAACATGGCACACAAAAAAGCAGGCGGCAGTTCCCGCAACGGCCGCGACTCGGAATCGAAACGCCTCGGCGTCAAGAGCTACGGCGGTGAGTTGATTTCGGCCGGCAGCATCATCGTCCGTCAGCGCGGCACCGAATTCCATCCCGGCGACAATGTCGGCATGGGCAAGGACCACACGCTGTTCGCCAAGATCGAGGGCACCGTGCAGTTCGCCGTCAAGGGCCCGGCCAAGCGTCGCGTGGTCAGCATCGTTCCGGCAGCAGCCTAAGGTTCTCATCCTCTCGCGACGAAAGCCCTATCTCGGCGATAGGGCTTTCGCGTTTCTGGCCCCTGAAAATCCATGAAATTCTTCGACGAAGCGCGCATAGAAGTCCTTGCCGGCGATGGCGGCAATGGCGCGGTGTCGTTCCGCCGCGAGAAATACATTCCCCTCGGTGGCCCGGACGGCGGCGACGGCGGCAAGGGCGCCAGCATCTGGGCCAGCGCCGACCGCAACCTCAACACCCTGATCGACTTTCGCTACACCCGCGTCTTCCGCGGCCAGAAGGGCGAGAACGGCCACGGCTCGGACCGCTACGGCAAGGGCGGGGAAGACCTCGAACTGCGCATGCCGGTGGGCACCGTGATCACCGACAGCGAGACCGGCGAAACCATCGCCGACCTCGATATTCACGGCAAGCGCGTGCTGATCGCCAAGGGCGGCATAGGCGGACTCGGCAATTCGCACTTCAAGTCGAGCACCAACCGCGCGCCGCGCCAGAACACGCCGGGGCAGGAAGGTGAAAAGCGCGAGTTGAAACTGGAACTCAAGGTGCTGGCCGATATCGGCCTGCTCGGCCTGCCCAATGCCGGCAAGTCCACCTTCATCCGCGCGGTTTCGGCGGCGAAACCCAAGGTTGCGGATTACCCCTTCACCACGCTGTATCCGAATCTGGGCGTGGTGCGAGTCGACGACAACCGCAGCTTCGTCATCGCCGACATTCCCGGCCTGATCGAGGGCGCCGCGGAAGGCGCCGGGCTCGGCCATCGCTTCCTCAAGCACCTGCAGCGCACCGGCCTGCTGCTGCACCTGGTCGACATTTCGCCCTTCGATCCGGATGCCGATCCGGCCAAGGACGCCAAGGCGATCCTCAAGGAACTCAAGAAATACGACGAGGCCCTGTACCAGAAACCGCGCTGGCTGCTGATCAACAAGATCGACCTGGTGCCGGAAGATGAACGCGAGGCAAGGGTTGCCGCGCTGGTGAAAAGCTACAAGCCGAAGCAGCATTTTGTCGTTTCCGCCATTTCGGGCGAAGGCTGCCGGGCGGTGACGTTTGCCGTCATGGATTATCTCGAACAAAATCGGAATCATGAGAAAGCAGATAGCTGAAGCGAAGCGTCTGGTGGTCAAGGTCGGCAGCGCGCTGGTCACCAACGGCGGCCAGGGCCTGGACCACGGCTTCATCGCCGACTGCGCGCGCCAGATCGCCGCGCTGCACGACGAAGGCAGGCAGGTGCTGCTGGTCTCCTCCGGCGCGATCGCCGCCGGCATGCAACGCCTGGGCTGGAAGACGCGGCCGCACGCCATGCACGACCTGCAGGCAGCCGCCGCGGTCGGCCAGATGGGCCTGGCGCAGGCCTACGAAACCACCTTCCTCGAGCACGGCCTGAAAGCCGCGCAGATCCTGCTGACCCACGACGACCTGGCCGACCGCACGCGCTACCTGAATGCGCGCTCGACCCTGCAAACCCTGCTCGAGCTCGGCGTGGTGCCGATCATCAACGAGAACGACACCGTCGTCACCGACGAGATCAAGTTCGGCGACAACGACACGCTGGGCGCGCTGGTGGCCAACCTGATCGAAGCCGAGGCGCTGATCATCCTCACCGACCAGAGGGGCCTCTACAGC
>JANMTA010000544.1:0-4526 GCA_031389965.1 Betaproteobacteria bacterium | reverse complement strand
TCCGGGCATCTGGTGGCAAATCGTCGAGAAGTACAAGGTCAACGTGATGTTCTCGGCACCCACTGCAATTCGCGTCCTGAAGAAGAGCGATAACAGCTGGCTGCACAAGTACGACCTGTCGTCGCTGAAGCACCTGTTCCTGGCCGGCGAGCCGCTCGACCAGCCGACCCACGAATGGATCATGGGCGAACTCAAGCTGCCGGTGATCGACAACTACTGGCAGACCGAGACCGGCTGGCCGATCCTGTCGACGGTGCGTGGTGTCGAGGACACCAAGATCAAGTTCGGTACGCCGAGCTTCCCCGTCTATGGCTATGACCTGCGAATCTTTCGCGAAGACGGCACGGTCTGCGATGCCAATGAAAAAGGCATCGTCGGCATCGTGCCGCCGCTGCCGCCAGGCTGCCTCTCCACCATCTGGGGTGACGACGAGCGCTTCGTCAGCACCTATTTCAGCCTGTTCAAGGATCCACAGGTGTATTCATCCTTCGACTGGGGCATCAAGGACGAAGAGGGCTATCACTACATCCTCGGTCGCACCGATGACGTGATCAACGTCGCCGGTCATCGCCTCGGCACGCGCGAAATCGAGGAAGCCGTGCAGGGACACAGCGCCGTGGCCGAAGTGGCCGTGGTCGGTGTCAATGATCAACTGAAAGGCCAGGAGCCGGTCGCCTTCGTCGTCGTCAAGGACGCTGCACGGGTCGCCACCGCTGAGTTGCGCACGGCGCTGGAGGCGGAGATCAAGAAGGTGGTCGATGGGAATCTCGGTGCCATCGCGCGTCCGAAGCGGGTGCATTTCGTTACCGGTCTGCCCAAGACGCGCTCCGGCAAGATGCTGCGCCGCTCCATTCAGGCGCTGGCGGAAGGTCGCGATGCCGGCGACCTGACGACCATCGACGATCCCTCGACGCTGGACCAGATCAAGGCAGCATTGGCGGGTTGAATTTCTGCTGCAGGACGGGTGCCTGTTCTCGGGCGCCCGTCTTTTGGTCTGCTGTGAGTGATTGCCCGGACAAAGCCGGGTTCCTGGCGGACAAGGATGATGCGCTCGCGCACTTTGAGGGCATCATCGTCGCTTTAGTCTGGAGTATTGGCGCGAATCCAATATGAATGAATCGGCTCGAGTCGGCAGCAGACTGCAGGTGCGCACCAACGTCGGCAAGATCATCGTCTTCGCCAACAATGCCAGCCAGATATCCATCTCCGGCATGAGCTACACGGAAGTCGCCACCAATACGGCGGCGCCGGTCGTGGCGCCCGAGATCCTGGAGTACACGCTGACGCTCAACATCATTGCCAACCAGTTCGGCGGAGACGGCGCCGACAACATGCTGACCGGAACGGCATCCAACGATTACATCGCCGGGCAAGGCGGCAGCGATGTTCTGAGCGGTGGCGCCGGGTATGACATCGTAGATGGCGGCGATGGCAACGACCAGATCTACGGTAATGCAGGTGAGGATATGCTGGTCGGTGGCGCAGGCAAGGACACGATTCATGGCAATGAAGGGAATGACCTGCTACGCGGCGGCGACGGTGACGACATCCTCCAGGGTGGTGCGGGCAACCGTCTGGAAGGAGGTGCCGGTAACGATGTTCTGGTCGGCGGTGACGGTTCCGGTGGCAACAACACCTTGAGCGGCGGTGCCGGCAACGACACAATGACCGGCGCCGGCGGCCTGCTTTCGGATACCTTCGAGTGGACGCTGGTGGATGCGGGTGCGCGAGGCGCGCCCGCCGTGGATACGATTACGGACTTCGGGACGGCCGCTGCCGCCGCAGGCGGCGATGTGCTGGACCTGTGCTGACGGGCGAGAACAGCACCACTGGTCCGACGGGCAACCTGACCAGTTACCTGCATTTCGAGCTTTCCGGCGGCGATACCATGGTCCACATCAGTACCAGAGGTGGCTTCGGTTCCGGGTATACGCCGGCGGCGGAAGACCAGACGGTGATCTTGTCCGGCGTCGATCTGTATGCGTCAGTCGGCGTCAATGCCACCGACCAGCAGATCATCCAGGACCTGCTGACCAAAGGCAAGCTGAAGCTTGGACGCGAAGGCCGCCGATGCTCTTGATCGTGGAGAGAACGCGCTCACGCATCTCGGATTGTGACGCTGAACCGTAGGCCCTGACATCAAAATAGACATCCGTGCCATCCATTGCTTCTTGAGTCATTTGCTGCTCCTTTGTTGAAAACGCGGAGCGCACCTATCCCTTGAGCGGGAAGGATTGCTTTCCCGCGAGGGTTTGAGATGTCCTTAAGTTGTACAGATCTCGTACGGACGACCGGAAAAGTTCGGTGGTGATTTTGTGTTGGAACTGATCACCATACTCATGCCGTCACATGGTAGCGAACGCAATATCTTGAATTTACGTGGTTTGTGCGCCAGAGACATAATAGCGGGTCAAGCGGGAAGACCGGGGTCAGACCCCGGTTTTGCTTCTTGCGGCTGGCGGCGTCAGATGAATTTTGCAGGGCCGACTACGGAGCGGTGCGCAGCTTCCGGCATTTTGATCTGTAGTCATGCCGGGACTACAATAGCAACTCACCCATTGCGGAGAGCAAACCATGTCCACTGCCGATACCTATGTCCGTGCCCGCATCGACGCCGACACCAAGGCGCGCGCCACGGCCGCGCTCGAATCCATGGGCCTATCCGTGTCCGATGCCATCCGCCTGCTGCTGCTGCGCGTTGCCGACGAGCGCCGCCTGCCGTTCGAGGTCAAGGCGCCGAGCAAGAGCAGTCGCCAGGCGCTGGCCGAGATCGAGGCCGGGAAGGTCAAGAGCTTTGCCACCGTGGACGATCTGATGGCCGATCTGCATGCGGACGATTGATCGTCCCGGTTCGTTCAAGCGCGACTACAAGCGCGAAACAAAGGGCAAGCACCGGGCGACCCTCGACGACGTATTGCTGCCAGTGCTCAAAGCCCTGGTGACCGATCAGCCGCTGGAGCCGCGCCATCGCGATCACGACTTGACCGGCGACTGGATCGGTCATCGTGAATGTCACATCAAGCCGGACTTGCTGCTGATCTATCGCAAGGTGGGTGACGACAAGCTCATTCTTGCCCGTTTCGGCTCGCACAGCGAGCTTTTCGGCTGATTGCCGCCGCTCATTGCAACTGCGGTCAGCGCTGACTTTTATCGCTCATCTCGGCGCGAAAAGCAGGCACATGGTCAATAAGTCGCCGTGTCGCCAGCGCCGACTTTTTGTGGGTACGGGGAATTGAAGTCGCAGGCGGAAGACCTGATGCGCCAGGCGGAAGCGGCGCGCAAGGCGGAGATCGGCGCGGCGATTGCGGAGATCAAGGCGAAGATGGCGGCGTATGGCATCACGGTTGCGGATCTGGGCGGCAAGACCCGCGCGGCGAAGGGGCGCAAGGCCAAGGCAGCGAAACCTGCCAAGGCGGCCAAGGGCGCCAAGCCCAAGACCGCGAAGCCGCGCAAACCGGTGGCGGCGAAGTATCGCAATGCCGCGAGCGGCGAGGCCTGGTCCGGTCGCGGACGGGTGCCGAAGTGGCTGGCTGCCGAGCTGGCCAAGGGCAGGATGCGGGAGGAGTTTTTGGTGGGGTGAGGGGGCGTACCGCAATGCTGCCGGCGGCCGGGTTCTTCTTCCTTGTATTTATACTGAAATCGGAATAATCTATGATCATCAGCAAGCTCCCGCAAAAGCTGCTGATCTGGCTTGGCAATAGCCTGAATGCCATCAAGTCATTCTCTGCGGATGCGCGCCGCGAAGCCGGCCACCAGTTGGGCATCGTGCAGGATGGCAAGGAGCCTGCCGACTGGAAGCCTATGGAAACGGTAGGCGCAGGAGTGAAGGAGATTCGGATTCATCTCGGTACCGGCTAGCGGGTGTTGTATGTGGCAAAGTTTGCCGAGGCGGTCTATGTGCTGCATGGCTTCGAGAAGAAGACCCGGCGCACGCCGAAGGCCGACATTGACCTGGCGAACAAACGATATCGCGAGCTATTGACGGAAAGGAAGAAGAAATGAGCGACTTGACCATGACCCGAGGCAGTGGCAACGTCTTCGCTGACTTGGGTTTCGATGCCGAGGAAGCGCAGAACCTGCAATTGCGCTCGCAAACCATGATGGCGGTGGAAAGCTGGTATAGGGCTAGCGGTCTGACGCAGGCGAAGGCGGCCCAGGTGCTCGGCGTCACGCAGCCACGCCTGAATCAGTTGCTCAAGGGCAAGATCGGCGAATTCAGCCTGGATGCGCTGGTGAATATGGCTACCCGCGCCGGGATGCGGGTGGGCCTGACCATCAAGCCGCTTGCGGGTGTGAAGGTGGCGCGGGCGTCGGCGCCAAAGAGGTCTGTTGCCCAGAGCAAGAACTTGCCGGTGCAGCGAACGGCTTGATAGGGACGGGACGGCTACTACGTGATTGGAGAATGCGATGAAATTGCTTGATGTCGTTGCGACGCTGGAAGATGTGCCGGCAGCGCACCTCGCCAAAGGCCAGGTTGGCACCATCGTTGATGAATTGAATGGCGATGTTGTGCTGGTCGAATTTGC
>JANMTA010000520.1:0-2226 GCA_031389965.1 Betaproteobacteria bacterium | reverse complement strand
GAGCTGCTGCCGCCTTCGACCATGTAGCAGGCCAGCGTGAACGGGCTGCCGGCAAAGCCGATCAGGGGTACTTCGTTGTTGAGGGTCTTGCGGATCTGGCTGACGGCGTCCATCACATAGCGCAGGTGCACGTTGGGGTCGGGTACGGCCAGGTCGCGGATTTCCCATTCGTCGCGCAACGGGCGCTCGAATTTCGGTCCTTCGCCGGTGCTGAAATAAAGACCCAGACCCATGGCATCGGGAATGGTGAGAATGTCCGAGAACAGGATGGCGGCGTCGAGCGGGAAGCGCGCCAGCGGTTGTAGGGTGACTTCGGTGGCGAGGTCGGGATTTTTGCACAGCGACATGAAATCGCCCGCCCGCCCCCGGGTCTGGTTGTATTCCGGCAGGTAGCGGCCGGCCTGGCGCATCATCCATACCGGGGTGTATTCGGTCGGCTGGCGCAGCAGGGCGCGCAGGAAGGTGTCGTTCTTGAGTTTTGTCATGGAATCAGCAAATGCCGAGGTAAGTTAGAATTCCTTCAGCCGCTTGTCGGCCTTCGTACACGGCGGTCACCACCAGATCGGACCCGCGCACCATGTCGCCGCCGGCAAAAACTTTCGGATTGGCGGTCTGGAACAGGCACGGGTTGCCTTTGGCGACTACCTTGCCTTGCGGGTCGGTGGTGATATTGTGTTCTGCGAACCAGGGCTGCGGGCTGGGGCGGAAGCCGAAGGCGACGATGACGTGGTCGCAGGGAATGACTTCCTCGCTGCCAGGAATGACTTGCGGGGTGCGGCGGCCGCGCGCATCCGGCGCACCAAGCTGCGTGGTGACCAGCTTGACGCCCTCAGCCTTGCCGTTGCCGAGGATTTCGACCGGTTGGCGATTCCACAGGAACACGACGCCTTCTTCCTTGGCGTTCGCCACTTCGCGCTTGGAGCCGGGCATGTTGGCTTCGTCGCGACGGTAGGCGCAGGTGACGCTGGCCGTGCCCTGGCGGATCGAGGTGCGATTGCAGTCCATGGCGGTGTCGCCACCGCCGAGCACGACGACGCGTTTGCCTTGCATGGAATGGAAAATTTCGTCGGGTTTGGTCAGGCCGAGGCAGTTGCGCGCGTTGGAAATCAAGAAGGGCAGGGCTTCCAGTACGCCGGGCAGATCCTCGCCGGGGAAGCCGCCTTGCATATAACTGTAAGTTCCCATACCAAGGAAAACCGCATCGAACTCGTCGAGCAGTTGCTGGAACGGAACGTCCTTGCCGATTTCGGTGGCGAGGCGGAATTCCACGCCCATTTCTTCAAGAACTTCGCGGCGCCGCTTGACGACGGTTTTTTCCAGCTTGAATTCAGGAATGCCGAAGGTGAGCAGGCCGCCTATTTCCTCGTAGCGGTCGAACACCACCGGCTTTACGCCATGTCTCACCAGCACGTCGGCGCAAGCCAGACCCGCCGGCCCGGCGCCGATGACGGCGACGCGCTTGCTGGTTTGCACGACCTTGCTCATGTCCGGGCGCCAGCCCTGCTTGAAGGCTTCGTCGGAAATGTATTTTTCCACCTGGCCGATGGTCACGGCTCCAAAGCCGGTATTCAGGGTGCACGCACCTTCGCACAGCCGGTCTTGCGGGCACACACGGCCGCAGATTTCCGGCAGCGAGTTGGTCTTGTGCGACATTTCCGCGGCTTCGAACAGGTTGCCTTCCTTCACCAGCTTGAGCCAGTTGGGAATGTAGTTGTGTACCGGGCACTTCCATTCGCAGTACGGGTTGCCGCAGGCAATGCAGCGGCCCGCCTGGTCGGCGGCTTGCTGGGCATCGTACGGGGCATAGATCTCGCGGTATTCGGTTATACGGATTTCCGCCGGTTTCTTGTCGCCCTCGCGGCGAGCAAGATTCAGAAATTGAAAGACATCGTCAGACATAGGGGTTCCCGTAGCTAATCAGGGGTGCAGCAGGCTATCCAGTTGCGCTGCCTTAGGCTTGACCAGCCAGAAGCGGTTGATCGTATCGTCGAAGCGGTCGAGTAATTCGCGACCGCGCTCGCTTTGCGTGAGCTTTACATGCTCCTCGATCTGGGCGCGCAGCCATTGACGATACGGGCCGGTATTCTCGGTATTGACGCGGAGAATGTCGATCAGTTCATGGTTGTAGCGGTGCACGAATTGATCGTTTTCATCGTAAACCAGGGCGAAGCCTCCCGTCATGCCGGCGCCGAAGTTCAGGCCGGTATCGCCGAGTACCACGATGTG
>JANMTA010000477.1:0-5011 GCA_031389965.1 Betaproteobacteria bacterium | reverse complement strand
CCGCCGCGCCGGGGCTGCGCCGGAAACGCTGAACCGCGAACCCGAGGCGACCATCGGCGGCGACGCCTGGAGCGGCATCGGCGCGGTGTTCCGTTCGCCGGCCTTGCGCGACATCGCCTTGTGGATCCTGCTGATGACCTTCGCCTCGACCATCCTCTACTTCGTCCAGTCGCACCTGGTCGGCGAGGCCATCAGCGACCGCGCGCTGCGCCGCGCCTTTCTGGCGCGCATCGACCTGGCGGTGAATGTCGTCACCATCCTGACCCAGGCTTTTCTTACCGCGCGCATCGTGCAAGGCATCGGCGTCGGCCTCACGCTGGCCGTGCTGCCGGCGGTGGCGGCACTCGGCTTCGTTGCGCTCGGCGCGGCGCCGACCTCGCTGGCGCTGGGCGCATTGCTGGTCGTCCGCGTGCTCTACGACAGCAGCCGCCACGCGCTGGCCAAGCCGGCGCGGGAAGTGCTGTTCACCCGGCTGAGCCGCGAGCAGCGCTACAAGTCCAAGGCCTTCATCGATGCCGCCGTGTACCGCGGCGGCGACCTGCTCAGCGGCTGGATCTATGTCGGCCTGGCGGCGCTGGGCATGACCGTCGGCGCCATCGCGCTGGCCGCCGCCCCGGTGGCGGTGGCCTGGGCGGTGCTGGGGCAGCGCCTGGGGCGGGATGAGGATGGGTGAGAAAGTTGTGGCGAGCACTTTATGCCTTGGGTCAACGGTCTGCTCGCCGGCCTTAGCAGCCATCGTTGACCGTTCTCTTTATGTCTTAGTGCGGCCAAATAGGAGACCGTGGCGACCGGCAGCTTTTGGGCGGGATGCTTTGTTCGGTAACACCCTACCTCGATTGTTTGTTCGCTATTCTGAATCGTTCGCGAAACGTGAACAAATCCGTTTCACGAACAATCGGTTGACCCCGACGTTCATTGCGCGGTAATGTTCACGTAACGTGAACAAATAGAAATTCCAAACAATGAATCCGCTTAATGACAAATGGCAAACTATCCTGCAACGAGCCTTGGACGCCCTGCACAAGGCAACAGGTATTACCGGCAAAGTGATTGAACGGGAGCCGATGGTGGCCCAGGGTTTTCGTGCGGACGCTCGGGTTGAAGTCGAGGCAAACGGCCAGCGCTATCCCTATCTGGCCGAAATCAAACGCGTTGACCGCTTCGCAATCCTGGGGGATATCAAGCGTCAGTGCGCCCAGTATGGCGATCAACTGCTTCTGGTAGCACCCCGCGTCACCGCAGAAGCCGCCGAAAAATGCCGCGAACTGGATTTGCAGTTTATCGATACTCTCGGCAATGCCTATCTGCGGGGCCCCGGACTGCTTGTTCTGGTGAAAGGACAGCGACCAGTTGCAGGAGAAGACTTGCAACCGGCAGAGCACGAGGGCAAACGCGCAGGTACCGCAACCAACTTGCGCGTCTTTTTCGCCCTGCTATGCAAACCACAACTGCTCAATGCACCCTACCGCGATATCAATCGGGCCGCGGGTGTCGCGCTCGGCACGATTGGATGGGTATTCTTCGACCTGAACGGAAGAGGTTACATCACAGGGGGGAAAGGCAAGGGCGACAGAGTCCTTCTTCAGCGCCAGAAGCTGGTGCAAGAGTGGATAACGAACTACCCGATCAAGCTGCGTCCGAAACTCAATCCAAGAAGGTTCCGCGCTCTGAAAACCGACTGGTGGAAAGAGGTCGATATCACCAAATACGGCGCCCAGTGGGGGGCAGAAGTCGCAGCGGAGAAATTGACCGGTTACCTGCGGCCCCACGCACTCACAATTTATCTCCACAAGGAGCAAGGCCAGAAGAATCTGACCCGACTGGTGGCGCAGAACAAGCTTCGCGCAGACGTGCAAGGCGACATAGAAATCCTCGACGCCTTCTGGGATTTCGAAGACGAAAAGCCCATGCCGGATACCGTGCCGCCATTGCTGGCCTATGCTGATCTAATAGCGACGCTGGATCCCCGCAATCTGGAAGCCGCAACGCTGATACATGAGCGCTATCTCGCGACCACTGACGCCCAAGCCTGACCGTCCCGTCGAGCCGGTCGCTGTATTGGTGATTCAGGAAATCCATAAAGCGTCAAAAGCACAGGGCCTTCCGGTGTTTCTGGTTGGAGCGATGGCGCGCATCATCCTGCTCGAAAACATCCATGGCTTGCCACCGGGACGTGCGACAAAAGATCTGGACTTCGCTTTTGCGCTGGACAACTGGGATCAATTCACAACGCTCAAAGCGTCCTTGCTGGCCAATGCCAAGTTCGAGGAATCGAAAAATGTGGCCCACCGCCTCAACTTCCATCCAGACGGCTTGGAGCATAAATACAAAGTGGATTTGATCCCGTTCGGTGGCATTGAAACCAGCCCCGCCATCATCATGTGGCCACCCGACATGGCGATCATGATGAACGTTGCGGGCTTTGCTGATGCGCTGGCCGCTGCAGTGAGCGTTGAAGTAAGCCCTGGAATCGAAATCGCCGTCGCTTCGCTGCCGGGAATAGCGATCCTGAAGCTGTTCGCGTGGGACGATCGTGGAAAGGAAAACCCCAAGGATGCGATTGATCTGGTGTTGCTCTTACGCAGCTATAACGAAGCCGGCAACGCAGCAAGCCGAATCTATGAGGAAGCAAGGGCGCTTGCAGCGCTTGAAGCAACTGGCTATGACTTGGAACTCGCCGGAGCCTGGCTGCTTGGAAACGATGCGGCAGTAATGGTTTCTGCACAGACCAGCGCAGACCTTGGAACACTGTTGCATGGAGCAAAAAGACGGCGACTGATAGAGGACATGGCAAGAGCAATGCTTGGCAGGCATGATGCGCTGGACTACTCGCATCGCCTGCTGGAACAATTCACCAAGGGTTTCACCGCCTGAACCGGACAACGAACGCAACACATGAACAAAGACTAACTCAAGAAACTCGAAGCCGACCTCTGGAGCGCTGCCGACAAGCTGCGCGCCAATTCCGACCTGAAGTCCAGCGAATACGCCACGCCGGTCTTGGGGCTGATCTTCCTCAAGTTCGCCGACAACAACTATCGCCGCAACGAGGCAGCAATCCACGCGGAGTCCCGCGTCTTTTCCTGCCCGCAGACATACACGCCGCTCTCGGAACCTTTCAGCTCCTTGCGATGTTCGGCGATGAACTGTGCGGACTGAACGAACATGCCGCCGGAACCGCAGGCGGGATCGAACACCTTGCCGCCGTGCGGCTCGATGATCTCGACCATCAGGCGCACCACGGAGCGCGGCGTGAAAAACTCGCCGCCCTTCTGGCCTTCGCTGCGAGCGAACTCTGAAAGGAAGTATTCGTAAATCTGCCCGAACAGATCGCCGGTGGCATTGGCGGGAATGTCGGCGAAGGTGCGCAGCAACTGCTGCGGGATCGTCTTGTCGGTCCGCGTCAGCGCGGCATATTCGTCCTTGGGCAGCACGCCTTCGAGTTCGGGCTTGTATTCCTCGATGGCCTTCATCGCCTCCTTGAGAGCCTTGGCGATGTTCTTCTCTTCCGGCAGATTCAGCAGGTGTGTTCAAGAACATCGGGTTGTTTAATGTCTTTGCCGACACCTTGCTGGCCAACGACGAATGGCGCAAAGGTTTCAACGTGTACGAGAACACCATCTCGTCGCTGTACGAGGCCTGCAAGCCGGAGATCATGGGACGCGGCAAACAGGACCAACCCAGCGCAAAGATCAGCTAGGCGGCCTTCCGGCCTTTCAATTCCTCGCGGATAACCTTGCGGATTGTCGTCTCGATGTCGGCCTGGTGAAGCGAGGTCTTCAAGGTCTCATTGATCAGTGTCTGATACCCGCGATCACCGGCCATGCCCTTGAACCGTTCCACAAGCGTTGCATCAAGGTATAGCGTGACGCGCTTCTTGGGTAGCACCACGCCGCCACCGGCCGTGCGCTTGCGCAAAACCAGCTTGCCAGTATCAATGTCGCCTTGGGTGATGGGCGCGTCCTCGTTAAACGTTGCCGTAGCAGATTTCTTCTTCATTTTGCTCAGCCCTTCGCATCGATATCAACCGGATTTCCTCATCCGTCTCGGCAGTGGCAATCACCACCACATCCCCGCGCAACATGCCCAGCGTGATGAAACGCTGCTCGTCGTAGTCAAAGCGCCGATCCTCGTTAGCGTGCGATCAGCTTCTATCACTTGCGGCGCATCCTTGAAGTCTTAACCGTGCTTCTTCAGATTCGCGGCTCGCTTTTTCGGATCGTGCGTGTAGCGCATGGGCTGAATATATGTATAAACATGCGTATAGTCAACCGGCTTTTGTTTCAGGCGTTTTCTTGATCGGGATTGTCTGCACTCTATGGCTGCTACACAAAAAAGGACGAGCAGCGTTGGTCCGGATAATGAATGGCTGTTTTCGTTAGCGCCGACAGGCAGTTCAGGGCACAGAGGGTGAGTAGCGATTTCCGATAAGCAGCAGCCGCTCGGATTTGTGGCTCCCGTTTTCCACTGCAAGCCTTCGAACGGCAGCAATGCGAACGGCAGCTGCGGGTCAACCAGCTCGCCCTCGATGGCCGCTCCGGCCGCTGATCCGACGCTCGCCGTCCCGCCAGCGCCGACTCTTTCGCTACCGGACGCGCATGAGGTGAAGCAACCGGGAGCGGTCCTTGCCCCTGGATCGCGCGCCTGGAAGCTTGCCGCAAGCTGCCCGGTGTGTGGCGTGCGGCGGAAATTGCGCACGGTGGTGGCCAGCCCGAATATCGAGTTGCCAACGCTGCGTGTCGGGGCTGTCCGCTCAGCGGGCAAATTCGAAAGGCGAGCTGATTTCGAAAAATTCGCCTTGCAACATGGCGGACGGGGGAATGCCGAACATCTGCTGGAAGGTCCGCGTGACATGCGCCGCGTCGGCAAAGTCGGCGGCCTGCGCTGCCGCCGTGATGGTGCGTTCGCGTGCGATGGCGAGCGTGGCGCGCGTGAGCTTGCGCCAGAGCATGTAGCGTCGAAACGGCAGGCCTACCTGCTGCTTGAACAGGTGCGCGAAGCGGCTCGGCGA
>JANMTA010000459.1:0-2561 GCA_031389965.1 Betaproteobacteria bacterium | reverse complement strand
TTCCAGGCGGGCGATGTACAGATGGCAAGACCGACGGACTTCATCGTCGGCAAGGATCTGGCGACTACGCCGGGTAAAGTGGTGTTTCGCAATCGACTGCTGGAGGTGATGCACTACACGCCGACCAGGGACAAGGTTTTCAAAACGCCCATCGTCATCGTCACGCCGTGGATCAACAAGTTCTACATCCTCGATCTGAACGCGAAGAAGAGCATGGTGAAGTTTCTGGTCGATCAGGGCTTCGACGTTTATATCACCAGCTGGAAGAATCCGACAGCGGATATGCGTGACGTCACCTTCGATGACTATCTGATGGAAGGCATCGGCCAGATCATCGAGACCGCGCGCGGTATTTCCGGTTCCGCCAAGGTGCATGCCGTCGGCTACTGCATAGGCGGCGCCGCTCTGGCGACGTGGATGGCTTGGGCCAATGCGCACTATGAGAAGAACGAAGTGCCGGTGGCGACCGTGACCTTGCTGACGACCCTGGTGGATTATCACAAGCCGGGCGACATCGAAGTTTTCCTTGATGAAAGCAGCATCAAGTGGCTGGAAAAGTCGATGGCGGAAAAGGGCTATCTCGATGGCAAGGAAATGGCTTCCGCGTTCCGCCTGCTGCGCTCCAACAGCCTGGTCTGGCATTACGTGGTGCGCGGCTACCTGTTTGGCGACGCGCCGCCGCCTTTCGATGTGCTCTTCTGGAACATGGATTCGACCCGCATGCCGGCGGCGATGCACAGCTGGTATCTGCGCAACCTCTACCTGGAGAATCTGCTGATCAAGAAGGACGCGCTGAACCTGGCCGGCGAGAACATCGATCTCGGGCGGATTTCCCAGCCGCTGTATGCGGTGTCGGCCGAGGACGATCACATTGCGCCCTGGCGCCAGACCTTCCGCATCAACAACTTTGTCGCCGGTCCGCGCCGCTATGTGCTGTCTACTTCGGGCCATATCCTTGGCATCGTGAATCCGGTGGTGAGTCCGCCCAATCGCGATTACCGTGTCGGTGCGGCCGAGCGGCACGATACGCCGGAAGAATGGCGCGAGCGGGCGGAACTGCATCGTGGCAGTTGGTGGGAAGACTGGATGGCCTGGCTCAAGCCGCAATCGGGCAAGCTGGTTGAGGCGCCACCCGTCGCGACGAAAAAATTTCCGGCGCTGGCGGATGCGCCCGGCACCTATGTGCTTGAGCCGTGAGCTCTTGGTATGCCTCACGGCTACGGTCGTGCCGCGGTTATTGCCCCAATTCCCGCAAATCAGATGCGGATATTGAAACCGCCGAGCGCTTGACGGCGGTCAATGTTACGGGCTTTGGCAGACTCCAGAATCTGGCATAGTCCAAACGGAGTCTGTCCCCATGTCGATCACTGCCCCGCTTTTCCAGCATCACAAACATTGCGATGAAATATTTGCCGACGCGGAAGAAGCCTGCGGGAAAGGTGACTGGACGGCCGGCGCAGCGGCCTTCGAGTTGCTGCGCGGGCAGCTTGAGACTCATTTCGCCAGCGAAGAAGATCTCCTGTTCCCGGCCTTCGAGGCGGCGACCGGCATGACCTCCGGTCCGACCGAAGTCATGCGCGGCGAGCACCGCCAGATGCGCGACCTGCTGGCCCAGATGCAGGGTGCGGTTGCCTCCCGCGACAGCGACGCCTTCGGCGGTGCCGCGGAGACCTTGCTGATCCTCATGCAGCAGCACAACATGAAGGAGGAAAACATCCTGTATCCGATGTGCGACAACGCCCTGGGTTCCTCGGATGTCGGCGCCGCCCTGGCCGAGCGTCTCAAATAGCCATGACCACGGTCATCGACGGGCGTGAGTTGCAGCCGCCGGAACCGATGGAGCGGACCCTGGAGGCGCTGGACGGTCTGGCCGACGGCGACGACTTGCTGCTCCTGCTCTATTGCCAGCCGCATCCGCTGTTCAACATCCTGAGAAACAACGGCTACGTCTGGACCGAGGAAGTCCTGCCCGAGGGCACGCGCGAGATCCGGATTCGCAAAGCTCCGGGCTGAAGGTTGTTGCTCCGATGCACCCCAGTCTTTCCTTCGATCAGGCGCCACCGATATCCGTGCCCTACCGCTTTTTTCTGGCGGCGCCTTGGTTCGGAGTGATGGCCGGGATTCTTCTGGCGTGGTCGGGCCCCGATGCATTGGTTTCGCGGTGGACGCCCGAGGCATTGGCGCTGACCCATCTGATCGCGCTGGGATTCATGCTTCAGGCCATGAGCGGGGCCTTGTTTCAGTTCATCCCCGTCGCCGTGGGCGGCAATGTCTGGCGCCCCAGACTGGTTGCCAACGCCGTGCAGCCTTTGCTGGTGCTGGCCACGCTGCTGCTCGTCGCAGGTTTGCTGTTCAGCCGTCCGGGCCTGCTGTCTGCGGCGGTTCCGCTGTTTCTGCTGGCGGTAGGAGGCTTCGTGACCGTGGTTGCACTTGCGCTGTGGCGCACACCGGCGACAGGCATGACCTTGTGGGCGATGCGCATGGCGATCGGCGGTTTGGCGGTCACGGTGCTGCTCGGCTCGCTCCTTGCCGAGTCGCTGGCGCGTGGATTGCCGGTACCC
>JANMTA010000532.1:0-2749 GCA_031389965.1 Betaproteobacteria bacterium | reverse complement strand
AAGTAACAAGGCTATTGCGAGCACCAGGGGGTGCGGCTATAATCCGCGCCTCTTGAATGTTCCTCGATAGCTCAGTTGGTAGAGCGCCGGACTGTTAATCCGTAGGTCCCTGGTTCGAGCCCAGGTCGGGGAGCCAGAATTCTTGTGGCGGTTCTTGCTCTTAGCCCAGCCTCCAAGGTTGGGCTTTTTGCATTCTGGAACACTTCGGGGGATACAGAAGGATTACACGATGCGACAGACTCTCCTGCTTGTGCCGTTCCTCTGCTCGGGATGCGCCGTGGTGACTGTGGCCGATGCTGCAGTTTCCGTGGCGGCCACCACTGTCAAAGCGGCCGCTACCGTGGTCGGAACTGCAGTGGATGTCACCGCCGCAGGGGTCAAGGCGGTCATCGGCAAGGGCCCGGAAGAACAAGAAAAGAAGTAATCGCCGCCTGTTCAATTCAATTACGATTTCATATGACATCTCACCCCACCCTTCACCGTCTCCAGTTCAGCGAGGTTGCCCTTGGCCAGCGCTTCTTTGACCCGATCAGCGCGGAATACTTTCTGAAGCTGAGCGACACCATGGCCGCCATGGTCACAGGCCTTGGCGACGGCACTGTGCCGGACGAATTCGAGGCTGACGACATCGTTGGAATCGACCTGTAGCCAGATTCCGTTCCCGTATCAACTCAAGCAAAGGCACCTCCATGAACAAACTGACCGCAACTGCCGCCATCGTCTTCATCGCTGTCTCGTTTCAAACTTCCGCGGCCGAACCCAAGGAAGAGCAGACGGCCTCCGGGATTGTCATCACCAAAATCAAGGAGGGAACCGGCGCCAGTCCCAAAAGCAGTGATACCGTGAAGGTCCATTACCGCGGCACGCTGGTCAATGGCAAGGAGTTCGACAGCTCCTACAGCCGCGGGCAGCCGACCTCCTTCCCCCTGAACCGTGTCATCCCCTGCTGGACCGAGGGCATGCAAACCATGAAGACCGGCGGCAAATCGAAACTGGTATGCCCGCCCAATCTGGCCTACGGCAGCCGTGGCATTCCCGGCACGATTCCTCCCGACTCCACCCTGGTTTTCGAAGTTGAACTTCTGGAAATCGCCAAATAAGCGTTTGGCACCTGTTGTTCCCGCGCGAAGGCGCCCCCCCGCCTTCCATTCACAACCCATCATTCGTCCGGTACAGCCATGTCCCATCCTGCAAACATCTATTGCTACCACTGCGGCCGCCAGCACCCCAGTGCCGAAATGCGCCAGATCGAAACCAAGGGCGGAAAAAAGTGGCGCTGCATCAAGTCCATCGAGGCGACCAAAATAAACAGCGCCCAACGTGACGCCTTCGGCAAAACCGTCACCATGATCAACAAGGCCGAACATCAGGCGCGCGTCAAGGCCAGGCTTAACGCCGAACGATTGTTGTCCGCAGGCTAGGATCATCCGCCGGCATCCGCGGATCATGCAAGGCATTTCCCCTGGCATTGCAAGACAGTCAGTCGCACTGTCGTTGATCTCCCTTGCCGCGTTGCCCGTGGCGGCGCAAATCGGTAGCGGGCAGCTGCAGCTGTTCCGGCAGGAAGCGGAAGCATTCAACCGCCAGGATCCTTTTGCCAACGCTTATCGCGCCGGTCATTACAACGGCTACCTGGCTGGCGTCCTCGATACCCTGCAGGGGCGCAGTGTTTGTTTCAGGGAGTGCATCTGCGAGCTCGACAAAATGATCGAGCGGCACCTGGCAGATCATCCGGAAGCAAATGACCGCCCGGTGATCGAATGGCTGGTGCCGTTGATGGAGTCAAGGTTCCCTTGCAAATAGGCATTGCCGGCTCGCGAATTCAAAAAGTCGGCGCTGGCGGAACGGCGATTGTGCGCTGGCCGACAATGCGGGATAATTCGTTTGTATACCGCATACAAAGGATGTCTTCATGACCACCGCCTTCGCCAATCCACTGCTCGCCACTCCCGGCCGTGCCCTGCCCCGTTCTGTCGCGATCATCGGCGCCGGCACCATCGGCCCCGACATCGGCTATTACCTCAAGAGCGCGCTGCCTGAGCTGAAACTGTATCTGGTCGATGTCTCGCAGAAGGCTGTGGACAGCGCGCTGCTGCGCTTCCAGGACTACTCGAAAAAGGCCGTGGCCAGGGGCAAGATGAGCGAGGCCGAGGCGACGACGGTGAACACGAACCTGGTCGGCACTCTGGACTATGCCGACATCGCCGGCTGCGACTGGGTGATCGAGGCCGCCACGGAAAACCTGGCACTCAAGCGCAAGATCTTTGCCCAGATCGAGGCGGTGGTGCGCCCCGACGCCCTGATCACCTCCAACACCAGTTCCCTGCCGGCGGCGCAGATTTTCTCCGCTTTGGAGCACCGGGAGCGAGCCACGGTAACGCACTTCTTCGCCCCGGCCTGGCGCAATCCGGCGGTGGAAGTCATCGCCTGGGAGAAGACCGATCCGGCCGTGGTCGAATACCTGCGCTGGGTGTTCTGCATGACCGGCAAGGTGCCGCTGGTCACCGCCGACGTCGCCTGCTTCATGCTCGACCGCATTTTCGATAACTGGTGCAACGAATCCGCGATGCTGCTCGACCGCGCCACCGCTGCCGAAATCGACAGCGTCGCCGCCGAGTTCGTCCATGCCGGACCCTTCTTCGTGCTCAACCTCGCGCGCGGCAATCCGATCATCACCGAGACCAACACGCTGCAGGCCGAGATGGAGGGCGAGCACTACACGCCGGCGCCGATCTTCCGTTCGGTCGAC
>JANMTA010000390.1:0-2390 GCA_031389965.1 Betaproteobacteria bacterium | reverse complement strand
GGCGCCAGCCAGCGGTTGCCGCGAATCGACTCATGGTCGGGGAGGATCTTGCGGATACGCTTGCGCATGGGGGTATTGAACGGCCGTGGCGGTTCAGGCGATGCGGATCGACAGTTCGCCGATGCCTGCCACGCCGCCGCTTACCAGATCACCGCTGACTACCGGGCCGACGCCCTCCGGCGTGCCGGTAAAAATCAGGTCGCCGGGGCACAGTTCGAAATACTGCGAAAGGTGGGCGATGGTTTCCGGCACCGACCAGATCAGGTCGGCAAGGTCGCCCTCCTGTTTGGTCTTGCCATTGACCGTGAGCCAGACCCGTCCGGTGCCGGGATGGCCGCAGCGGCTGGCGGGCACCAGCGGCGCGAGCGGCGCCGACTGGTCGAAGGCCTTGCCCAGTTCCCAGGGCCGACCCTTGTCGCGCAGGGCAAGCTGCAGGTCGCGGCGGGTCATGTCGAAGCCGGCGGTATAGCCCCAGACATGTTCGTTCGCGGCCTCCCTGGCGATGTTGCTGCCGCGCTTGCCGATGGCCACCACCAGTTCGACCTCATGGTGATAGTTGGCGGTCTGCGGCGGATAGGCGATTTCCACCGTGACGCCCGGCGCCACCGGCACGATGGCGTCGGCAGGCTTGCAGAAGAAGAAAGGCGGTTCGCGCTCGGGATCGGAACCCATTTCGCGCGCATGCGCCGCGTAGTTGCGGCCGACGCAGTAGATGCGCCGTACCGGAAAACTGTCGCTGCTGCCAGTGACGGGTACGGCGGGCTGGGGGGCGGGAGGAATGACGTAGTGCATGGCGGCTCCTGAGGATTTGCCGCGATTATCGCTCAAGCGGGCCTGCAGCATTTTTGTCGACGCCGGGCGCGCGGCTGCCGGGCCGCCGCGCTTGCCACGCCTGGCTTGGCGGACTGCATGCGGCGCCGCAAAGTCGTGGTGCACTGCATTAATCGAATTGAATGGATGGTCGCATTAAAAAAATGGTTTTGACGGCGGCACGTTTGAGGCGAAGAATGGTCAAAATCCGCACGCAGGGGCGGACCCGAAACCCTATCCAGGAGGAAACATCATGCGCCAGTATTCCGTAATGCCTCGCCGGCCCTTGCAGTCCCAGACCAGCTTCCACGTACCCAGCCAGGACTTGCCGCCCCGAGTCACGCTCGACGATGCGGCGGTAGCGGTGATGACGGATTTCAAGAAGATCACCGCCTTGACCATTGATCCCGATGTCAGCGTCGACACCGCGGCGCGCGTCATGCGCCGGCGCAAGGTGCATCTGCTGCTGGTGGTCGATGTCGACAACATTGTGATCGGCATCATCACCTCGAACGACCTGATCGGCGAGAAGACGCTGCAGTGCATTTCGTCCCGCGGAATTTCTCGTAACGATGCGTTGGTGCGCGACATCATGACCCCGGCCAGCCGCTTCGAAGTCATCAGCATGGACGACGTGCTGCACGCCCATGTCGGCCACGTCGTGGCGACGCTGAAGGCTACCGGTCGCAAGCATGCCGTCGTGGTGGACGAGGATGCCCGCGGGCACCAGATCCTGCGCGGCCTGCTCTCCTGTTCCCAGATCGCCCTGCAACTTGGCGAGCCGGTGGAAACGACCGAGATCGCGCAGAACTTCGCCGAGATCAGCGCCGCGCTGCACGACTGATCCCGTTTCGGCCCCGGCCGATTCCGGGCGCATGGTGTATCCCACGAGGGGATACCGTCCCTGACTTCCGCGGGGACAAACCCCACAAGGGGATACCGTCCCTGACTTCCGTCAGGGACATACCCCACAAGGGGATACCGTCCCTGACTTCCGTCAGGGACATAATGCCGGCCATGCGCCTTTTTGTCCTCGCATTCGCCGGCGGTGTGTGGCTGTTGCAGCAGCAGGCGGCCTTGCCGTCTGTTGAGTGGCTGGCCGGCTTGGCGGGCGGCTCATTGCTGTTGGCGCTACTCAGGCAACTGCTGCAGGCAAAGGCAGCGGAACCCGAAAGAAAGTCGGCGCTGGCGGCACGGCGATTCGCCACGTCGGCGCTGCTCGTTGCCTGCGCGGCGTCTCTCGGCTTCGTCTGGGCGGCGGCCTTTGCGCAGTTGCGCCTCGCCGACGAACTGCCGGCGGCGCTCGAAGGCCGCGACATCGAAGTGACCGGCGTCGTCGCTGGCCTGCCGCAGGCGCTGGAGCGCGGCGTGCGCTTCGAATTCGATGTGGAGCAGGCGGTGGCCGGGGTGCCGCCGCATATTTCCCTGGCCTGGTATCGCGGCCGCAATGATGAAGATGACGAGGCCTCGCCGCTGGTTCCCGTGCGCGCCGGCGAGCGCTGGCGCTTCACGGTGCGCTTGAAGCGCCCGCACGGCAACCTCAATCCCTACGGCTTCGACTATGAGGCGTGGCTGTTCGA
>JANMTA010000527.1:0-1622 GCA_031389965.1 Betaproteobacteria bacterium | reverse complement strand
TATTCGCGCATCGCCTCGTCGTGGTTGCCGGGAATGAACATCACGCGCTGGCCGTGGCGGGCGCGGCGCAGGATTTTCTGCACGATGGTGTTCTGCGCCGGGGTCCAGTGGATGCCGCGGTTCATGGCCCAGAAGTCGATGATGTCGCCGATCAGGAACAGGTTTTCGCTCTCGTAGTCGCGCAGGAAGTCGACCAGGCGATCGGCCTGGCAGCCGCGGGTGCCGAGATGGACGTCGGAAATGAAAATCGAGCGAACTTTCATTGGTCGGCGAGAAAGCGATAAATTGCTTCCCCCTCCGGGGGCAAGGCAGGCCGCGCGATGGCGTCGCGCAAGGCGGCCACCAGTTGCTCGTGGATGTGTTCCCAGTCGAGCGCGGCCACGCTGTATGGCACGGTCATGGCGGCGCGGCGGCGTGCTGGCGCGGCCGCACCAGGCTGACGCGATGGCCGCGCGCAAGCGGGCCTTGGACCATGCGGCCCAGGGTCATGGCGACGCCATTCACCTCGGGCGGGAAGGTTTCCGTAACGACCGCGACATGGAGCGGGGTCGTCATGACTTGCTCGGAACGGCAACAGCGGCCAGGGCCGGCGCACAGTCGATTGCGCGCGGCGCGCGCAGCAATTGGTGGTAAAGCGCGGCGAGCCGGGCGCCCTGTGTCCCGGCATCCCACTCGCGGGCGAAGGCTATGGCTTCGTTGGCCATGATCAGCAGCTTGGTCGGCCGGTTCAGCAGGCCGACCAACTGCTCGGCGAAGCCCTCCGGCGTTTCGGCGGCGGCGATGGCGCCGCGCCCCGGCTTGATGATCTCGGCCGCACCCAATGCCGGAATGGCCAGTACCGGCAGGCCGATGGCCATGGCTTCGAGCAGCACCAGGCCCTGGGTTTCGGTGTGCGAGGCGAAGGTGAATACGTCGGCCGCGGCGTAGCAGTCGCGCAAGGCGCCATCGCGCGGCAGGTAGCCGACAAAGCGGACGTGGTCCTCGATGCGCAGGGCGGCGGCCTGGCGGCGCAGGGCCGGCAATGCCGGACCCTCGCCGGCTATCACCAGCATCAGGTGCGGCCGCTGGCGGCGGGCGAGTGCCGTCATTTCGAGCAGGAAGCCGATGTTCTTTTCAAACGCGGCGCGGCCGACGAAAAGCGCGACCTTGCGCTCCGGCGCGATGGCCCAGGTCTGGCGAAAGCGCTGGCCGTCGCCGCGCTGGAACTGCGACTCCGGCAATCCGGTGGGAATCACATGCAAGGGCTTGCCGACACCGTAGTCGCGCAGGGTGGCAGCCATCGGTTGCGAGGGCACGACGACGGCATCGAGCGCGTTGCATTGCTGGCGCGCCAGGGCGCGGGCGGCAAGGCGCAAGGCGCCCCTGGGGAGGAAGCGGACGTAATGGAACAGGTATTCCTCGAAATGCGTGTGGTAGGTCGCAATGCAGGGAATGCCGCGCGCCCGTGCCAGGCGCAGGCCGGCGTAGTGGGCGGCGAAGGGTGTCTGCACATGCACCAGATGAAAGTCGGCGTTGGCGAGACGGCGATCCAGCTGCGCGAGGGAACTCCAGCGCATCAGACGATCTTCCGGGTCGAGCGGCACCGCGCGCGATGGCAGGCGCAGGATGTCCGCCGCGGCATC
>JANMTA010000336.1:0-4448 GCA_031389965.1 Betaproteobacteria bacterium | reverse complement strand
TTCGCCCTGCTGAACCTCGAGATCGACCCGGTTCAGTGCCAGGGTGCTGCCAAAGCACTTGGAGACCTGCTGAATGCGGATCGCAGCGGACATTGCGCCAACCCGAAGGTTGCGGTCAGAGCTTGTGCTGCGGAAGAAGGTCTGCAACGCCGTAGACGGCGGCGAGGCTCAACAGATTCTGCGGCAGGTTGAGGAGGCGAAGGGGTTTGCCTGCCGCATTGGCGGCTCGCGTCCAGCCAAAGACCACGGCCAGGCAAGAGGAATCCATTTCGGTCACTGCGGCAAGATCGAATGCCGAGGCATTGGCTGCAATGGCGGCTTCACCTTCGGCAAGCAGTACAGTCGCACCCGACAGGGTCATCGGGCCCGACACCTCGGCGCAATCACCAGTGATGCTAATCATGTGACGAAACTGGATTATGCCGAAGCGAAAAAGCGCGGAGCAAAGTCGTTCACTTCTTTACCGCGACCGTCTCGCCCGACTTGTTCTTCGCCTGCAGCAACTTGATCAGGCCGTCGATACCGCTTTTCCTTATCTCGGCTGCAAAGGATTCGCGGTAATTGGTGACGATGCTGATGCCGCCGACTTCGATATCGTAGACCTTCCATCCAGCCGCTGACTTTTCAAGCCAGTAATCCAGTTCGATATTCTTGCCGGCGCCCGCCTGCTTGATTTCGGTGCGAACCCTGACATCGGTCTCTCCGGCCTTGAGCGAGAAAGGTTTGTACTCGACGCTCTGGTTCTTGTACTCGGTCAGGGCCTTGGCATAGGTACGCACCAACAGGGTGTGAAACTCGTCGGTAAGGATCTTCTGCTGCGCCGCGCTGGCCTGCCGCCAATCGCGCGCCATCGCCAGTTGGGTCATGCGCGTGAAGTTGAAGTTCGGCAACACCTTGCCCTCAACCAGATCAATGGCCTTCTTGGTGTTGCCGGACTGGATGTCCTTGTCCTTGCGAACAATGTCGAGTACCTCATTGGTGACGGTCTTGACCATAACATCGGGCGCGACTTCCTGAGCCAGGACCGTCGTTGAGATTAGCAGGCCGCTGAAGAGTACAAACAGAAATTTCATTGGGGTTTCCTGGGATTGAGGGCCGGGGTTGGGACAATCCGCCCCCGGGCAAGGCACTATTTCGCTTCCGCCGTTTCCGTGCGAGCTACCAGCACGGGGGATGCAGGCGCAACAGAATCCGCGCTGGCTCGCGGTTCGGCGGCACCCGCTTCAGCCCTTACCGGACGCTCCACTTGTTCAGCATCCGCATCAGGTTCGCGCGGCGGATTGCCGTCGTATATCAGGTTGCGACGACGCTGCAGATAAGCGTCGCGTATGTAGGAATACTTGTCCAGCGCCGCTTCCTCGACCACCTTGTCAGCCGGCAGGAGATTGGCCCGGTCATTCACCGCACGCAATACGAGCGAAACGTTTCGCTCTGCATTCGGACTGACATGAGCCACCGGATCAGCCGCGAGGTCAAGGATGAGGCCGACAGTGTCGCGCGCGGTACGCGGCCCGAAAACCGGAATCATCACATACGCTCCACTGCCGACACCCCAGCGACCAAAAGTCTGGCCGAAATCCTCATTATGCTTTTCCAGGCCGGCATCCGACGCAATATCAAAAACACCGAGCAGACCGATGGTGGAATTGATCACGACCCGGCCCAGATCGCTGAATGCCTCCGGCGCCTTGCCCTGCAGCAGGTTATTCACACCGATGAGGAGATCTGCAATATTGCCGAAGAAATTGGTGACGCCGGTTCTGACGGGCGATGGCAGCACCGCCTCATAGCCGGTAGCCACCGGCTTGACGATGGCCGAATCGAGCCCCTCGTTGAAGGCGAACATGGCTCGATTGAAGCCCTCGATCGGATCCCTGGGATTTCCCGAACTTGCGCATCCGGCCAGCAAGCCGGCGGCGGCAAAGGCCAGAACGAGGGATTTGATGCGGACAGGCAGCGTGGTCTTCATTCTTTTTCAGGCACCCGTTGTTGACTACTTCTTGCCGCCATCCTCGGCGGCCTTGTTGAACATGAACTGGCTGATCAGTTTCTCCAGAACCACTGCCGACTGGGTCTTCTTGATCGTATCACCCGCTTTAAGCATGGCCATATCACCACCAACTTCAAAACCTATGTACTGCTCACCCAGCAAACCCGACGTATTGATCGTGGCGAAGGTATCGCGCGGAAACTTGTAGCGCGCATCCACCTGGATGGTTACGACACCAAGGTAGGCCTCGGGGTCGAAGCGGATCTCCGTCACGCGCCCCACCACTACACCGGCACTTTTGACCGCGCCGCGCACCTTCAGGCCTCCGATGTTATCAAATTTGGCATAGATCGGATAAGTTTCCCCGCTACTTGATGATGCCAGGTTGCCCACCTTGAGGGCTAAAAACAACAGTGCTCCCAGCCCGACAGCAACAAAAAAACCGACCCAGAGGTCAAGTGTAGTACGGCTCATGTCATGTCCCTGTAAACATGAAGGCGGTGAGAATGAAGTCGGCGGCCAGTATGGCCAGCGACGATGTTACAACGGTACGCGTGGTTGCCCCGGAAACCCCTTCGGCGGTTGGCTCGGCATCATAACCCTCGAAGACGGCGACCCAACTGACGATGATGCCAAACACAAAACTCTTGATCACGCCGTTGAGAATGTCCTCGCGAAAATCAACCGAGGCCTGCATTTGCGACCAGAACGAGCCTTCATCGACCCCGATCAGCTGCACGCCCACCAGATAACCGCCAAAAATGCCCATCGCTGAAAACAATGCGGCTAGCAGGGGCATTGAAATCACGCCGCCCCAAAAGCGCGGGGCCACGACACGAGCAATGGGATCAACCGCCATCATTTCCATGGCCGAAAGCTGCTCGGTGGCCTTCATCATGCCGATTTCAGCCGTGATCGCCGAGCCGGCGCGACTGGCAAACAGCAGCGCCGAGACCACAGGCCCCAGTTCGCGCACCAGCGACAATGCCACCAGAACGCCGAGTGCCTCCGTTGAGCCGTAGCGCGCCAAGGTGTCATAACCCTGCAAGCCCAGCACCATGCCGACAAACAGGCCGGAAACCAGAATAATGATCAGGCTCAAAACGCCGGTAAAGTAGACTTCCCGTAGCGTCAGATGCAGACGCCTCAGCGACGTGCCCGAATGCAGCATGATCGCCAGAAAGAAGCGGCTGGCATAACCCAGACGCCAGATACGCGAGTTAACCTGCTGGCCCAGCCCACGCAGCGCCCTTGCAAGGCCGTTATCCACGTCGTGCCGCTCTTTCCATCAGTTCTTCGCCATACGGACGGGACGGATACTGGAACGCCACCGGGCCATCGGCCTCCCCCCAGATAAATTGATGCACATAGGGCACCGTCGAGTGTTTCATCTCCTCGGCCGTGCCTTCGGCAACAATTTTTCCTTCGGAGACAAAGTAAACGTAGTCGACTATTTTCAACGACTCCTGCACGTCATGCGTCACCACAATCGAGCTGGCGCCCAGGGCATCGGTCAGCTTGCGAATAAGCTCGCCGACAATGGACAGCGAAATCGGGTCGAGGCCGGCGAAGGGCTCGTCATACATGATCAGCATCGGATCAAGAGCAATCGCCCGTGCCAAAGCCACCCGGCGCGCCATGCCGCCGGAGAGTTCGGTCGGCATCAGGCTGTGAGCGCCGCGCAATCCCACCGCGTGCAGCTTCATCAACACCAGGTCGCGAATCATGGTTTCCGGCAGGTCGGTGTGCTCACGCATCTGGAAGGCGATATTGTCGAAAACCGACATGTCGGTAAACAGGGCCCCGAACTGGAACAGCATTCCCATACGCCGACGCAGGGCATACAAACCATCTGCGTCAAGCTGGTGCACGACCTGGCCGCCGACCCTCACCTCGCCGGAGGTCGGCTTCAGCTGGCCACCTATGAGGCGCAGCGTCGTGGTCTTGCCGCAGCCCGAAATCCCCATCACTGCAACAACCTTACCGCGCGGAATCGTCATATTGATTCCGGTAAGGACCGGCCGGCTGTCGTAGGTGAAGTTCAGATCGCGGATTTCGACGAGGGATTCCTGAGACATATTCACACCGGGAAGCCCGGTAAAATTCACAGCGGGCGATTCTAGCAGAACAGGCTTCTCCATCAACCGGTCCCAGCCGGCGAAGATCGGGGTAAACGCCATCCACAAGCGAAATTGGCCACTGCCGGTTTCGGCTATGATGTTGCGATCAATTCAACCTATCCTGGTCTCGCCACGTCTTTGACCTCGCCCACCGGCAAAACCGAGCTGCTGATTGTCGACGATGATCCGCTGATCGCCGACACGCTGGGCTATTTTCTCGGCCGCGACTACGCGGTAAGCACGGCCTCAACACGCGCTGAAGCGGTTGGACTGTTGCGCGACGGCAAGCATGCCCCGGCCCTGGCGCTGATCGACCTCGGGCTGCCGCCCACACCCCA
>JANMTA010000332.1:0-2610 GCA_031389965.1 Betaproteobacteria bacterium | reverse complement strand
CGGCACATCCGCTTTCTGCGCGAAATGTTCGGCAATCCGCTGGTGGTCGGCAGCTGTCGTCGCATTGGCGATACTCTCCGGAATTTCGCTGATCGGCGGCACGGAGGTACACGCCACAAGCGTTATCAGGGCAAGGCTGGCGAGGAAGATCGTTTTCAGTTTCATGGCCATTTCTCCAAAGAGTTTAGAGACGGGGAATCATGGTGGTCGGAATCCACTGGACAAAGCACAGCCTGCGCGCCGACAGCCGTCGACAACATGACTCGTCGATTACATTTCTGTTAGGGCCTGCCCCGTGGCAATCACCTCGGCAGAAGCCATGAATCGCCGGGCTGGCGATTAGGTCATGTGCTGCTCTAAGCTGCTGGGTCACGTTCCAGCATACGTTCCACGTCGCCTTCTGCATCGAGCCAGTCGGACATCTCATTGCCGGCAGCAAAGCCGCGCTGTTCGGCGCGGAAATAGGCGGCTTCCGAGATCATTTGCTCGCGCGGGATGGCTTCATTGCCTGACGCTGAATCCGGCTCGCCCGATTCACTAGTTTGCCGTGCCATGCCATTGGACTTGGTGGTGGTTTTCATTGTCATCTCCTGATTGATACAAGCTCGGGTCGTAAAGCCCGATAAGATATTTTCGACGCTTGATGATGCGAGCTTGACGCTTACAGGGAGATGGCCGCCGGATTACAAGGTTGTCACGAAAATGTCAGATTCCGGACTGGGGTTTATCAATGTTTGGCAAACACAGCGCGTTGCCGACCACGACAAGCTTCATGGCCGGTGCCGCTGATAGGTGAGACGCCTTCAACGGCGCGGAACACCATCGCCTTGGCTGCGTCACGCCACGCTTCCTCAGACTTTTAGCGTCGCGCATCGACGCCGCGCTGCGCGAGAAAGCTGCGGCTACCTGCGAGCGATCGCTTGCCATCGATGCCCGCCGGCACTCTGGGATCAATGACGCATCGGATGCTCCGGCAACCCGACTGTGCGCAACCGTTGTGCATTGCCTGCACGGGTCAGCAATTACCGCAACCTTGCACACAGAACGGGGTATCGCCTCTGTGGTTGTGCAGGGCATGATGCGAACTCATACCCATAGGCTAAACGGTTGTGGCAATGGCGATCCGACCGGCGTCAGGCGTGGCGGCGCGGTTAAGCGCCGCCACAAGGATATAACGACAGGAGTCCGGGAACGGATCAGTGCCCCGGCTTGAGCGTGCCGTGCACGGCCATCGTCTGCCAGATGGCGTTGTTTTTCATCATCACCTTGCTGCCATCCTTGGCCACCATGACCTTGCCATCACGCATTTTCACGCGCGTGCCGGCGGCGTCCATATGCATCATGGTTCCCTTCGCTTCGATGACGATCTTGCCGCCATCCTTCAGTTCGATGGTTTGCGGTTCGGCGGCAAATACCGCACCGGCGAACGCGAGCAACAGGATCGGTAGTGTCAATTTACGCATGATGCTATTCCTTTCAAGAGTGGGTCGGGTACGATTGACTCGGCTGCAGTGCCGACGTCCGTGACGATTTCGCTGAGGCTCGGAAATGAGGCCTCGCAATGGTCAGGTCTTGCCGTCCCGGGGATGGAAATGCTTGCTCTTGTCTTTGGCAGGATCAGGCTTGTCCGCCTTGGCTTCCGGTTCGTTCTGCGGCACACCGGTCTTTACCTCGACGTGGGAGTGAGGCTTCATCTTCTTGACAGCCGACGTGCCAGCAACCGGCGCCTTGGCTTCAGCGGTCTTATCCGCATCCGAAGCCGCTTGTGCGCCCATGGACAGGGCGGCTATGGCGGCGAACAATCCCGCCGAGAAGATGGCTTTCAGTTTCATGGCAATTGCTCCAAAATATTTAAAGAGGAATCATGGTTGATCGACTACAGCCTACGAAACACAGTCTGCGCCTCGACTGGCGTCGACAACATGACTCGTCGATTACATTTCTGCCAGTTTTTCCCTCGCGCATTGACAGCGCGCGGTGGCGAACAAGTCGGCGCTGGCGGCACGGCGATTTTCCGCCGCGCAGCGGACCTGCGCCGCCTCCCGGGCGCGGTCGAGGAGTGACTACGGACTCACGCGGTCATGCCGACCACGGGCACGAGCATGAATCGGGAGCACGAGCAAATGCGGCAACCCGAGGCTCAGCAGGAAGCCCAGCACGGTGAGCCCCGCGGTCAGGACGAAGGAGGCGCCCGGCAAGGCGGCGACATTGAAGAGGAGGCCGCCCGCCGCCGAGCCTAGGGTGACCCCTAGGCTGGCGGCTGCCGTTTGCTTGCCGAGTTCCCAACCCTGTGCGCTCTCGGCCCTGGCCGAGATCCAGTAGGTCAGGATCGGCGAGAGGATGCCAGCGCTGGCCGCGACCGCTGCAATCACGAGCAGCATCAACGTAAAATCGGACGCCCACGGTACGAGAACCAGTCCGGCCGCCAGCACGGAGAGCGCGGGCGCGATGAGCCAGCGGGTCGCGTCTGGCTTGAACCAGGGCGAGAATACGATTCCCTGCATCAAAAACATGACCAGGCTGCATTCGGTGAACATCAGCGCGATCTGGTACGGGGTCAAGCCGAGTTCCTGCTTGCCGCGCAATGCAAGCCCGACCTCGAACACCCCG
>JANMTA010000274.1:0-1581 GCA_031389965.1 Betaproteobacteria bacterium | reverse complement strand
GACGGCTATTTCGATGCAACGGCCGCCCGGTTGATCGAAAAGGCCTTCACCGACAACGGCGCCACGATCCTGACCGGCAGCCGGGTGGTCAAGCTCGCCCCGTCGGCCGTCGGCGCATTGCTGACGCTTGAAAACGGCACGACACTCGAAGCCGACCTGCTGCTGGTGGCGACCGGGGTCAGGCCGAACATGGATTATCTGACCGACGGCCAGGTCGAACACGATCGCGGCATCCTGGTCAGCGACAGCATGCAGACCAGCGTTGCCAATGTCTGGTCGGCCGGCGACTGTGCCCAGGCCAAGGGCTTCTTCACCGAGGACAAGGTGATGAACGCGATCCTGCCCGACGCCACCGAACAGGGCCGCATCGCCGGCATGGCGATGGCGGGCGATCCAGGCCTCAAACGGTATCCGGGAGGGGTGCCGCTGAACACCTATCACTTCTTCGGTCGCCATGCGATTTCCGTCGGCAGCAGCAAGGTGCCCGAAGGCGGCGAGGTCGTGACCCGGTTCGACGAAGCCAGCGGCCGCTATCTCAAAGTGATTTTCAAGGACGGCTGCCTGCTCGGCATCTACGGCGTCAATGAATTCTTCGACGGCGGCGTGATGTGCCAGCTGATCCTGCGGCGGGTCGACCTGTCGGCGGTCAGGGAGCGCTTTGTGGCGAATCCGCTGGCCGTTGGCCGCGAACTGATGTCCAAACTCTGGCGCTAGGAGACGATCATGGGAAAAGGCTACAACACCATTGCGTTCGACGCCAACAAATGCGACGGCTGCGGCGACTGCATGACGGCCTGTGCCACGGCCAAGACCGGTACCGAAGACAAGACGCGCTCGCGCATCCAGATCGTCGGCAGCGAGGGTGACGGCTTCGAGCTCGCGCTGTGCCGCCAGTGCGGCGATCCGAAGTGCGTCACGGTTTGCCCGGCGGCGGCGCTGACCAAGAATTTCGAGTCAGGTGTCATCGACTGGAACGCGGACAAGTGCGTCGATTGCCTGCTGTGCACCGTCGGCTGCGCCTACGCCGGGATTGCGCTGGATGCGGGCAGCGGCCATGTCGCCAAGTGCGATACCTGCGACGGCGCGCCGGCCTGCGTGCCGGCCTGTCCGCACGACGCGCTGACCTACATCACCACCTCGCGCATCTACAACGAAGTCGGCGATTGGGAAGATCTCTTCGCTCCCGGTCTTGCCGGCTGCCAGGGCTGCAATACCGAACTCCTGATGCGTCACACGTTGCGCCGGGTGGGGCCAGACACCGTGTTGGCCACGCCGCCGGGTTGCGTTCCCGGCATGGGTTCGGTGGGTTTCAATGGCACCACCGGCACCAAGATACCGGTCTTTCATCCGCTGCTGACCAACACTGCGGCCATGCTGGCGGGTATCAAGCGGCAATACAAGCGCGTCGGCCGCGAGATCACGGCGCTGGCGATTGCCGGCGACGGTGGCGCCTCCGACGTCGGCTTTCAGTCCTTGTCCGGTGCCGCCGAGCGCAACGAGCAAATCCTGTTCATGGTGGTGGACAACGAGGGTTACATGAACACCGGCATGCAGCGGTCGAGTTGCACGCCGTATGGCGCC
>JANMTA010000256.1:0-4443 GCA_031389965.1 Betaproteobacteria bacterium | reverse complement strand
GTGGCGTAGTGGTCGGCCAGGTCGCCCAGTTCGGTCGGGCAGACGAAGGTGAAGTCGGCCGGGTAGAAGAACACGACCGACCACTTGCCCTTGAGGTCGTCCTGGGTGACCGGGACGAACTTGCCGTTGTGGAAGGCGGTGGCGTTGAAGGGCTGGACTTCGGTGTTGATCAGGCTGGCGTTCATGGTGTGGCTCCTTGGTTGGTTGATTGAAGTGATGCGATGGAGTGAATTCTAGGCAGCTGATAACGATTGATCAATTGAATTGTTATTATAGATAAAATAGCTAAAGACTATTAACGAACGTAGGTCGCTGCCGGCGTCAGGAAGCCGAAATCTTCATGAGGCTATAATTCGCGTTTTAGATAAAAAGGAGTTCGCCGTGGGTCTCGATCACGTTCCTTCCGGCAAGGATTTGCCAAATGATTTCAATGTGGTGATCGAGATCTCGATGCACTCGGAGCCGATCAAGTACGAGGTGGACAAGGAATCCGGCGCCATCTTTGTCGATCGATTTATGTCTACGGCGATGCACTATCCTTGCAACTATGGTTACATCCCGCACACCATTGCCGGCGACGGCGATCCGGTGGACGTGCTGGTGCTGTCGCAGTTCGCCCTGCCTCCGGGCGTGGTGGTGCGCTGCCGGCCGATCGGCATGCTGAAGATGACCGACGAAGCCGGCGAAGATGCCAAACTGCTGGCCGTTCCGGTCGACAAGCTGACGCCGATGTACCGCGATGTCGACAGCCCGCGCGACCTGCCGCAACTCGTGCTCGACCAGATTTCGCACTTCTTCCAGCATTACAAGGATCTCGAACCCGGCAAGTTCGTCAAGATACAGGGCTGGCTCGGCGCGGAAGATGCCAAGAAGGAAATCATGGAAGGTGTGGCGGCGTTCGAAAGCGCCAAGGAAAAGCCGGCTTTTTGATCGCTCTGGCGACGACCGCGTTCGCGGCAGGTCGGGTCGGCTATAGTTTGTCCCATGAAACGCCTTCGCATTGCTGTCGCCCAGATGAACGCCACGGTCGGCGATCTTGCCGGTAACGTCGACCGGATTCTTGAGCTCGCCGTCCATGCCCGCGAAGGCGGCGCGGACGTGTTGCTGACCCCGGAACTGGCCCTGAGCGGCTACCCGCCGGAAGACCTGCTGATGCGGCCCGATTTCTACCGTGCCTGCGCGGTGCAGGTCGAGCGCCTCGCTGCTGCTGCCGTGCTGCCGGTCATCGCAGGGCATCCGCAAGAGTTCGCCGGCAAGCGCTACAACGCTGCGTCCTTGGTGGCCGAGGGCAGGGTGGTGGCGACCTACCGCAAGCACCGCCTGCCCAACTACGAGGTGTTCGACGAGGAACGCTACTTCGCCGCGGGGCGCGAGTCCTGCGTGATCGAACTCAAGGGCGTTCGTTGTGGGCTGGCGATTTGCGCCGATGTCTGGGAATCGGGAGCCACCGAAGCCGCCGCGCTGGCCGGCGCAGAGCTGATGCTGACGCTCAATGCGTCGCCCTTCCACATGAACAAGCAGGCCCGCCGTTATGAGGTCTTGCGCGACCGCGTGGCGTCCACCGGCAAGCCGGTGGTCTATGCCAATATGGTAGGCGGGCAGGACGAACTGGTGTTCGACGGCGCCTCGTTTGCGATGGACGGGCAGGGCCGCCTGACGCACCAGGTGCCGGCCTTTGTCGAGGCACTGGAGTTCATCGATTTTGCCGACGGGCATTTGCTGCCCGGCCGCATGGTTGAGGCGCCGTCGCGCGAGGCCGAAGTCTATTCCGCGTTGAAACTGGGCGTCGCCGACTACCTGGGCAAGAACGGTTTTCCCGGCGCCATCATCGGCCTTTCCGGCGGCATCGATTCGGCGCTGACGCTGGCCATCGCGGTCGACGCGCTGGGCGCCGACCGGGTGCGCTGCGTGATGATGCCTTCGCCATGGACCGCGCAGATGAGCCTCGACGATTCGCGCGAAATGGTGCGCCGGCTCGGCGTGCAGTACGACGAGATACCGATCTCCGCGGCGATGGATCAGTTCGCCGTGTTGCTGGCGCCGACTTTTGCATCCATCGAGAAAACCGCGGGTCCGAAGCCGGCCTGGGACACCACCGACGAGAACCTGCAGGCGCGCATCCGCGGCATGCTGCTGATGGCGCTGTCCAACCGCACCGGACGCATCGTGCTGACCACCGGCAACAAGAGCGAAATGGCGGTCGGCTATGCCACCCTGTATGGCGACATGGCCGGCGGCTTTGCCGTGATCAAGGATGTGCCGAAAACCTTCGTCTATCGTCTGGCGCGTTGGCGCAATGCGGTGTCGGACGTGATTCCGCAGAACATCATCACGCGCCCCCCTTCGGCCGAACTCAAGCCCGGCCAGACCGACCAGGACACGCTGCCGCCCTACGAGGTGCTCGATGCCATCATCGAGGCCTACATGGAGCGCGACGAAAGCCCGCGCCAGATCATTGCCGCAGGCTGCAGCGAGGCCGACGTGCGCAAGGTGGTCGGCATGCTGAAGAAGAACGAGTACAAGCGGCGCCAGGCGCCGGTCGGGATCCGCGTCACGCAACGAGGATTCGGCAAGGATTGGCGCTATCCGATAACATCGGCTTACGCCGACGAATGGTGAGCCATTCCCCCGGCCCCCTTCCCATGGAAGAGGGTGACGGTGGCTCGGCCGCAGGGCGGCCTCGAATTGTTGACAACAAAGGGACAGGGAAATGAAGAAAATCGAAGCCATCATCAAACCGTTCAAGCTCGACGAGGTGCGCGAGGCATTGTCCGACGTCGGCGTGACCGGACTCACCGTGACCGAGGTCAAGGGCTTCGGCCGGCAGAAAGGCCACACCGAGCTGTATCGCGGCGCCGAGTATGTGGTCGACTTCCTGCCCAAGATCAAGATCGAGATCGTCGTCGCCGACGAGACCGTGGAGCCCGCCATCGAGGCCATCATCAAGGCCGCGCGCACCGGCAAGATCGGCGACGGCAAGATCTTCGTGTCGTCCGTGGAGCAAGTCGTCCGCATTCGTACTGGTGAAGCCAACGAAGCCGCTATCTGACCGGCAAGGTAGTGCTGAACAAGTCCGGATACGTCATTCCGGCGAAAGCCGTAATCCAGAGGGATCGGGGCACTGGACACCGGCCTTCGCCGGTGTGACGGACTTTTTAGTTGATCACTAAGCCCGATTATTTCTTCGCGGCGAGCAGCACCACCACCGCACCGGCGCCACCTTCGGCGGCGCGCGCCTGACAGAAGGCCAGCACTTCCTGGCGCTGGGTCAGCCAGCCCAGCACCAGTTTCTTCAGCACCGGCTCGCGGCCCGGTGAACTCAGGCCCTTGCCGTGCACGATGCGCACGCAGCGATAGCCGTGGTCGCGGCATTCGCGCAGAAACGTGACAACGGCGGTGCGCGCCTGGTCGCGGTTCAGGCCATGCAGATCGAGTTTTTCCTGCGTTACCCAGCGCCCGCGTCGCAGGTCGCGCAGCCAGGCTTTCGGCAGGCTGTCGCGTCGCCAGGCCGCTTCGTCGCCGCCTTCGAGATACAGGTCGATCAGCACCGGGCCGTGCAGGGACTCGTCGAGCGCCGCCGCCTCGTCGAACAGGTGCTGGCGCGGAATGGCCGGCGGCAAGGGAGGTTCGTGATGGACACGGTCCCATTGCAGCGGCTGGACATCGGCCACCGCTTCGCGGAACGTGGCGCGCTCCTCGGCTGTCGGCGCGGCTCGAGTGGTTCGTTTAGCCACGGCTGACGGGACCACGGCGGAGAAAGCCGGAGCCGGAGACTCCGCCGTTGCCCCGGGTCATGGTCTATTCCAGGTTGTCGAGATACTTCTCGGCATCGAGCGCCGCCTGGCAGCCGGTGGCGGCGCTGGTCACGGCCTGCTTGTAGATGTGGTCCTGCACGTCGCCGGCGGCAAATACGCCGGGAATGCTGGTTGCCGTCGCATTGCCGCTGCGCCCGGCCTCGGTGACGATGTAGCCGCCTTCCATTTCAAGCTGGCCGACGAACAGGTCGGTGTTGGGCTTGTGGCCGATGGCGATGAACACGCCCATCAGCGGGATCTCCTCGGTGGCGCCGGTCTTCACGCCCTTGATGCGCATGCCGGTGACGCCGGACTTGTCGCCGAGCACCTCGTCCAGCGTGTGGTCCCACTGGATGGTGACCTTGCCGGCCTTCTCTTTCTCGAACAGCTTGTCCTGGAGGATTTTTTCGCCGCGGAACTTGTTGCGGCGATGCACGACGGTGACGTGGCTGGCGATGTTGGCCAGATACAGCGCTTCCTCGACGGCCGTATTGCCGCCGCCGATCACGGCGACCGGCTGGTTCTTGTAGAAGAAGCCGTCGCAGGTGGCGCAGGCCGAGACGCCCTTGCCGGAAAACGCTTCCTCCGAGGGCAGGCCCAGGTACTGAGCCGAGGCTCCGGTGGCGATGATCAGCGCGTCGCAGGTGTA
>JANMTA010000254.1:0-8870 GCA_031389965.1 Betaproteobacteria bacterium | reverse complement strand
GCCATCTCGCACTGCAGGCAGCCGGTGCATTTGTTCGGGTCTATGTGCAACGATTTTTGCATTTTCAAACTCCTCCATCACTGAAATATTTTTCGGTTAAATCGGGTCCGTGTTCATACTTGCGACAAGGCTTTGCCAATCGCAAATCGCATGCCATACATTTGGGGGTACAAATTTTGCATTTTGGCAGCCGGTTGCATAATTGCCGCAGCAAAACGGAACAGATGCCCCAAAGCGCGACAGTTCCAGCTCAAACCCAGGGAATAAACTTGCGCCGGCAGCCAACACCAAGACCAAGCCTCATGGCTGGCGATGCTGCACACCGTGACGCAGCATGATGTTCTTCAAGGTGCCGTCTGCCATCATTTCGTTGATCGCCGCCTGTAGCGCCTGCGCCAGATCTTCACTCTTCGCCTTGACCGCCAGACCGACCGCCCATTGGCGCTTCTGCAGAATCGGGTGCGGTGGCAAATCGATGGCAAAACGCGCATCGCCCTTGAGGCCGCCTTCCAGTTCGCCCTGCTGCGCCATCACCGCCGCGACCTCGCCGGCCTTCAAGGCGGCAACTGCCTCGGTGGCCGTTCTGAATGTCTTGAGGGTATTGCGATAGCGTCCGCTATCGGCCGAAAGCATCACGGTTGCGGCCAGGGTATCGCCCTCGACACCCAAACTGAGCTTTTCGAAGGCTTCGAAATTGTCCAGCGCAGGCAGTTTGTCGAGTTGCCGCGCGATGCCATAGCGTTCCCGGTGATACGGGGCAAAAAACTTGACCTGCTCAACCTTGCTCATGTACTCACGATCCACCGGAACATGCATCATGACGTCGGCCGGTCCAAAGCCCATGTAGTGGCCCTTCCAGACCATGTTGCGCAGGTCGTCCTCCATGTTCTCATCGGCCTCGAACCACAAGGGCGACATCTTGACGCCCAGTTTTGCGGCCAAAGCCTCGGCGAGATCGACATCAATGCCCTTGCCATCGTTCGAAAACGGCGCAAAGTTCTTGTACAGCGCGACCTTGAGTACGCCGCTTTGACGAATCTTTGTCAAGGCAGGTGCGTCCTGAGCGTCGGCAGACGGCACGACCAGAAAGCCAAGGGACAAAACAGCGAGAACTGCAACGGCACGGACGCCGGTGCTGAAACTGCGCAAAGCGAAAACGGAAACAGCCCATCGGGTCATGGTGACACTCTCCTAACTTTCATGCAGATATCGGCACCGCTGATGATGAAACACTCGAAAAGCGAATTGAAGGCCCGCCCCTCCCATCCGCTGCGCGGCCCACGGCTGGCTTTGCACAGCCAGCCGGCTGCGGCGGCGCACCGCATGCGGTGCGAAACCCCGCCTCGCCCCCTCGCGGGGAGGCTTCTGGTCAGCTCGCTTCGCTCGACAATCACCAGTCACTCCGAACGCGTTGTTTCACGTTAATTATTATTTTGCGGGTCGGGATGATCCCTACCCGCAGGACTCGCGCAGGCCGTGCGGCGCCTCAATTAGCGCCGGCCAGGATCCACTTGATCAGAGCCTTGAGGTCTGCCTCGGGCACGGTATCCATCGGCGGCATCGGCACCTTGCCCCAAGTCCCCGCACCACCCTTCTTCACCTTGGTCAGCAGCGTGGCCTCGGCTTTTTTGTCCTTGGCGTATTTCTTGGCAACCTCGCGGTAGGCCGGACCGACGCCGCGGGCATCAACCGCATGACATGAAAGACAGTTGGATTTTTTCGCCAGCGCCGCCATTGCATTCACCGGCCCTGCTGCTTCCACTTCATGCCGGGTGTCGATATAGGCGCGGATCGCCCAGATCGCCTCCTGTGACATGATGCCTTCGAAGGGGGGCATATAGACCGCGCCGTTGCGAACCTTGCCGCGCAGCACGGACTCGATGAAGTACTTGTCGGTTTCCTTGTCGATATCGAGTTTGCGCAAATCCGGAGCGATGCCGCCGCTGATCACCTCCAGGCCGTGACAACGAGCGCAATTCTGGTTGTAGGCTGAGGCGCCGATGCGGATGGCTTCCTTGTCGCCGCGGTAGGGGTTTTCGTCAAGCTTTTGATCGCCCAACGGTTTCAAGGTGCTTACATCGACGGCCTGCGGCGTTACGTCGCCATGGGCATGAACAATCGGCGAGGCCGCTGCAACAGCCAACAGGGCGGCTGCGGTCAAGAAACGAATCGCTGCTTGCATCGAAGGATTCCTCCAGGCTGTAATGAGACGACTTGCGCAGGGATGGAACCTGCGGTGATGGGTCGCTGAGAATAGCACTTTACGTGCCAAAGTCCGGGCTGCTTAGGCATTACCGTGTCAGGACTTTCAGCATGATCCCAGGCACGAAATCTGCACTGACTCAAGCCCGCCCTGAAGATCGACTGTCGCAACTTGAAACATCGGATGTATCATTACCAGCCAAATACGGCATACGGTGCGTTCCAGGAGAACGGCACCGATAGCTTTGCGCGCAACTGGAGCGTAGCGGGGCCGGGGCGAGGAGATCAGGTAATGAAGCGGGCCACGGGTAATGGCGGAATGGACTTCGATACATCGGGCAAAGCTCATGATGTGTTGAACAACTCCGGGGTCGTCCCGAGCGGCCTGTTGCCGTCGGCAATTGAAATGTCCTGGGAACGCTGCCTCGGCTACGGCCTGGACAACGACCAGCGCAACGAGTTCGATCCCTTGGAACGCGTGCTGCTGATCGAGGAGATGGAAAAGAGCCGCCATCTGCTGACCCATGCCCAGCCGGTGATGGACGTCCTCTTCGAGCAGATCGTCGATACCCAGAACGTGGTCGTGCTCGCCAACAATGCCGGGTACATCCTCCACAGCTGCGGCGATCCCGAGTTTCTGACTCGGGCCGAAAAAGTCGCCCTCGCGCCGGGCGTCGAATGGTCCGAAGCCAACCGCGGCACCAATGCGATCGGCACGGCAATCGCCGTGGGTGCGCCGGTCCTGGTCGATGGCAGCCAGCACTTTCTCACCGCGAACCGCTTTCTGACCTGTTCCGCCTCGCCGATCTACGATCCCTACGGACACCTGACCGGCATCCTCGACGTATCCGGCGATCACCGCAGTTCCAACCGGCATACCATGGCACTGGTGCGGATGTCGGTGCAGATGATCGAAAACCGGATGTTCGCATCCACCTTTACCGAAATGCTCACCCTGCGCTTCCATGCGCGGCCCGAATTCGTCGGAACGCTCTGCGAAGGCATGGCCGCCTTTGCGGAAGATGGCACCCTGCTCTCGGCAAACCGCAACGCCTGCTTCCAGTTTGGCCAGAACCTGGAACAGTTGCGCGGCGCCAACTTCAGCACTCTGTTCGGGCAACCCATCAGCCGCCTGCTCGACCATCTGCTGGTCCGCCCGCAGGATTCGATGGCCCTCACGCTGAGTAGCGGCGTTCGGGTGCAGGCACGGGCCGATTTTCGCCCCGTGCACCTGCGCCGGCATTCGCGCTTGGCCATCCAGGGCGAGTCCGTCACACCCCGGGCGGGCGCCGCAGCCGAGACCGCCGGGCAATCCGGGTCGGCTCCCGCCCGCCAGGGGTGCCCGATGGAATGGCTGCAGACTGGCGACCCGCAAATCGATGCCGTGATCGGCAAGGTCAAAAAGGTCATCGGCCGCGACATTCCCATCCTGATCCAGGGCGAAACCGGTACCGGCAAGGAGTTGCTGGCAAACGCGATCCACTATGTCAGCCCGCGGGCGGCAAAACCCTTCGTCGCAGTCAATTGCGCCGCCATCCCCGAAGGCCTGATCGAATCGGAGCTGTTCGGCTACGAGGACGGTGCATTTACCGGCGCCCGGCGCAAGGGGAGCCTCGGCCGCATTCTCCAGGCCGACGGCGGCACACTCTTTCTCGACAAGATCGGTGACATGCCGCTCTCCCTGCAGGCCCGCTTGCTGCGTGTGCTGCAAGAGCGCGTGGTCGTGCCGCTGGGTGGCGCGAAGTCCTATCCGGTGAACATTGCCGTGATCTGCGCCACCCACCGTCGCATCCGCGACAGCGTCAGCAGCGGCCAGTTCCGCGAGGACCTCTACTTCCGGCTCAACGGGCTGACCGTGATGTTGCCGCCGCTGCGTGCGCGCACCGACATTGACGCCCTGGTCGGTTCGCTGCTCAGGGAACTCGGCGGCACACATCCGCCATCCCTGGATCCCGAGGTACTCGAGTTGTTCCGTCGACATCCCTGGCCCGGCAACGTGCGCCAGTTGTCGAATCTGTTGCGTACCGCGGTGATCATGGCAGAAGGCGAACCGGCCATCCGCCGTGAACACTTGCCCGACGATTTCATCGAAGATGTCGGGCCGCCCTTGGTCTCGATGGCACTGCCGGAACCCGTTCCCGCCCTGCAATCGTTCGCGGCCGCCGTATCGCCGGCGCCGACTTTCATGCCACCCGCGGAGCCAGCCGAAGCAGCCGCGGGCCGCCTGCAGGACCTCGCCCTGCAGGCGATCCGCGATGCGCTCGCGCGCAATGGCGGCAACATTTCCGGCGCGGCCCGCGAACTCGGTGTCAGTCGCAGCACCCTCTACCGCAAGCTGCAAGGCTGAGCGCACTGCCGATGCCCGGCATGTTGGCACGACTGGCGCAGGAAGCCAGGCGACTCAGGACCGAAACCCTGGCCCTATACTTCGCCGCGCGGCATCCCGATACGCCGTGGACAGCGCGACTTCTGGTCGCCTTCATTGTCGCTTACGCCTTGAGTCCGATCGATCTGATTCCGGATTTCATCCCGGTGCTCGGCTATCTTGATGAACTGATCCTCCTGCCCTTGCTGCTCGGTCTCGCCCTGCGCCTGATCCCGCCGCCGGTACTCGCCGAGTGCCGTCAGCGTGCCAATGAATGGGTCGAAGGGCCGCACCCCTCCAGTAAAATCGCGGCATTCGTGATTTGCATGATCTGGCTGCTCGTGATCACCGTTGCCGCCTGGTGGACTTACGATTTGCTCGGAGCAAGTCGAAATCCTACCTAGCCCACGCCACGCGCGGAACCTGCCGAAATTGTTTCCACTTACTGCGGCCTCAAAGCCTGCTTCCGACCTCGCCCTGATCGCCCTGCTGTCGATTGCGACATTCCTGATCGGCGTCGATACCGAGTTCAGCGAGAGCCTGGTGGCTGCAGCGCAGCAATTCGAGCCCCTTCAGCTCGACGAATTACCACTGGCGCTGCTGACGCTCAGCCTGGGCTTGACCTGGTTCGCCTGGCGCCGCTGGCGGGAGATGCTGGGCGAACTCGAACAGCGGCTGAATTTTGAATCTGCGCTAAAGCTCAAACAGCTTGAACTGCGCGATCTTTCGCGCCGGGTGGTTGAAGCTCAAGAGGCCGAACGACGCCTCCTGGCACACGAACTTCACGACGAACTCGGGCAAACACTGAATGCGATCAAGATCGAGGCCGTAGGCATCCGCAATGCCAGCGCCGGCGCCCAGCCGGCGCTTCATCGCGCAGCGCTGAACGTGATTCAACTGACCGATCACGTCTACGGTGTGGTGCGGGCCATGACGAGTCGCTTGCGTCCTGTTGCCCTCGACGAACTGGGCCTCGTCGGAGCGCTCGAACACGACTTGATGGGCTGGCGCCAGCGACTGCCCGCGACGCGCTTCACGTTTCGTATCGGCGAGCTTCCGCAAGATATCGACGAACCGGTTGCCATCGCCCTGTATCGCGTGGCCCAGGAAGGACTGACCAATGTCGTGCGCCATGCCGAAGCCCGTCACGTAACGGTGGAACTGGATTTCGTTCCGGCGTCGGCGGTTCTGCGCCTCACCCTGCAGGACAATGGCCACGGCGTAGAGCTCAAGACAATCCGGCATGGCCTCGGCCTGGTCGGAATGCGCGAACGCATCGAGGCGCTCGGCGGCATTTTCCGCATCGAGACGCAAGCTGCCCAAGGCTTCCGCCTGGAAGCCAGCGTGCCGCTCGATGGACCTGGACGCTGCGGAGAACGCGGGTGACGGCACCGATCCGCGTCCTCCTGGTCGATGACCACGCCGTAGTGCGTGAAGGCTACCGGCGTTTGCTGGAAGCGACGCCGGAAATCCGGGTGGTCGCTGAAGCGGGCAACGCAGAGGATGCCTACGCCAAATTCATGGAAGCCAGTCCCGACGTAGTGGTGATGGACATCACCCTGCCCGGTATCAGCGGCTTTGAAGCCTTGCGCCGCATACTCGGCCGACAGCCTGCCGCACGCGTGCTGATGTTCAGCATGCACGAGGATCCCGTGTTCGTGCTCCGCGCGCTGGATGGCGGGGCGCGAGGCTACCTGACCAAGGCCAGCGCACCCGACATGATGGTCGAGGCCGTGCGCTCGATCGCTGCCGGCGGCCGCTTTGTTCCGCTCGAACTTGCGCGCAAACTTCAGGATCGGGCCTTGAGCGAAGAACGACTGAAACTTGACGCACTATCCGAGCGCGAGTTCGAAGTGCTGCGGCTTCTGGCCGCCGGCCACGGACTGCCTGAAATTGCGGCACTACTTTGCGTCAGCAGCAAGACGGTAGCCAATTATCAGACCAGCATCCGCCGAAAACTGGGTTGCGACAACGCGATGCAGTTGCTGCGAATTGCGCTCACTTGCGGTCTTGCAGGCAGTTGATCGATATTGACCGGCGCAAGCCTGGAAATCCCGGACAGCGATGCAACTCGGGAAAAGCTCCCCAGGCATCTCGGGTGACGGGCAGCAAACTTCGAGCCCCGGCCTTGGCGGCTTTGCAGCCAGCCCTGGTCCCGCCGCGCCCCACCCGTCGAAGCGCGCCATTCATGATTTTCATGATTTGGCATTCCATATGTCTCGTGGCCGGACTCCGGGCCTACGATTCGCTACATTGATCACGGAAAACCACGATGAACCGATTCCTTCGCAGAACGACAGGTTTGATTGTCGCAACATTTTGCAGCAGCGTCTGGGCCGACAGCTATACCATCGACCCACGCCATACTTTTCCTTCCTTCGAAGTCAGCCACTACGGCTTTTCACTGCAACGCGGACGTTTCAACAAGCTCAGCGGCACGCTCGAGCTCGATATTGCCGCAAAGAAGGGCTCGGTCGAGATCACGATAGACACCACATCGATCGACATGGGCTTCGAGGACTGGAACAAACACATGCGCGGCGAGCGCTTCTTCCAGACCGACAAGTTTCCGCAGGCGCGTTTCGTCGCGCGCGACTTTGCTTTCGATGCCGACCAGCCGGGCCCGGTCAGCGGCGAACTGACCCTGCTCGGCGTGACCCGCAGCGTGGTGCTCAAGGTCGGCCAGTGGCGCTGCGCCAAGCATCCGATACTGCCGCGGCAACTCTGCGGCGCCGATCTGGAGACCACGATCAAGCGCTCCGATTTCGGCATGAGCAGCAACCTCCCGGGCATAGGCGACGATGTCAAAATCTCCATTCCAGTTGAAGCACTGAAGGACTCCTGATGAAACTCAAGCTATCTCCCGGTATCCGTTTGGCTATTGCCGCGCTCGGGCTCGGCCTCGCGCTTCCGGCCGGTGCCGCAGACGGCATCGCCTATGTCAGCAACCAGAAGGGCAACATCACCCTCATTGATCTGAAGACCTTCGAAGCTGCGGGGGGAATCGACATCGGCGGCGCCTCGCCGCGCGGCCTTGGCGTCACCGCCGATGGCAAATTGCTGGTGGTCGCTGTCCGCGACAAGGGCGACCTCGCCGTGGTCGATCTGCAGACGCGCAAGGTGATCAAGCGCATTCCGATCGGCAAGAACCCCGAGTTCGTCCGCGTGCGCGGGAACCAGGCCTTCGTCTCCTTCGAACCCGCTGCGGAGACCGGCCCGCCGCCCAAGCCCGGCTCCAAGGAAGCCCTGGAATTGAAGAACAAGCGGGCGAAGGAAAAGGAAGAACCGGCGCGTATTGCCATCGTCGACCTCAAGGCGGGAAAGAAAACAGCCGAAATCGTTGGCGGCATGGAAACCGAAGGCATCGAGTTCTCCACCGATGGCAAGAAGATCATCGTCACCAACGAGGACGACAACAGTGTCACGGTACACGACATCGCCAGCGGCAAGCTGCTGAAGACGATAGACACCAAGCCCTACGGCGACCGGCCGCGCGGCATCAAGGCGGCGCCGGACGGCAAGTCCTACGTGGCGACCATCGAGCACGGCAACAAGCTGGTGGTCCTCGATGCCGGATTCAATGTGGTGAAGGCGGTGCCGACCGGCGACACGCCCTACGGCGTGGCCTTCGGCCGCGATGGCAGCCGCCTCTATGTCGCACTGGCCAAAGGCAAGACCCTCCAGGTGTTCGATGCCGCGAGCGTGACCAGCATCGCCGAACATCCGATCGGCGACCGCTGCTGGCACTTCACCTTCACCCCCGACGACCGGCACATCCTGCTCGCCTGCGGCCGCTCGAATGAAGTCGTGGTGCTCGATGCCGCCAGCGGCAAGGTCGTCAAGCGCATTGGCGACAAGCAGATGCCCTGGGGCATCGTGACCTATCCGAAATCCTTCGGCAGCCTGGATACGCCATGACAGCAGGGTCCCCCGAAGCAAGGTTCAAAAGTCGGCGCTGGCGCAACGGCGCCGCGACGACCGGCATGGTCTAGCGCGTCGGTTCGCGCCGCTTCAGGTCGGCACGCGCCGCCGGATACCCGGCCGCTGCGCTGCGCTGCAGCCACTGTTCGGCCTGTAGCGCGTCCCTGATCTGTCCGGCGCCGGTGGCGTACATCACGGCGAGCGCATACATCGCCTCGCCATCGCCACCCTGTGCCGCCGTGGAGAACCACTGCGCGGCGAGCGCGAGATCGCGCGATACACCGCGGCCCGACTCGTAACTCCACGCCAGCCGGGTTTGCGCGCGGACATGACCGGACTCGGCCGCAGCCTTGAGGATTGCGACATATTCTTCCGCACGTCC
>JANMTA010000253.1:0-2194 GCA_031389965.1 Betaproteobacteria bacterium | reverse complement strand
CGCGCCATCAGGTCGGGGCCCTGCACGCCGTCGGCGTCGGCCGGCCAGTTGTCGACGTCGGTGGTGGTCATCAGTTGGCCGCCCTGGGCCATTCCCGTGATCAGGACCGGTTTCAGGTTGGCGCGGGCGGCATAGACGGCGGCGGTGTAGCCGGCCGGGCCGGAACCGAGGATAAGCAGGCGGGCGTGACGGGTGCTCATGGCGGCAAAATCCTGTGCTGTGGGTGGAGGCGATTATATAGAGAGGAACAGGGCCTGACTTGGGCGGCTTTTTGGAGCTTGGGCACCCCGGCAGCCGGACATAATTTGCCAGTGTCCGTCAATCCGGTTCGTGTTCGATCGCGGGCCCGCTTTATCCCATGAATGCTGTCAGCGCCTCCGAGTCCCATTCCACTCCCCTGCCGGAAAAGATCGCCTTGCTGGTGCATGAGGCGCGCTGGCTGCTGGTCGGCCTGACCGGACTGTATCTGGGACTGGTCCTCTGGGGTTTCGACCGCGCCGATCCGGGCTGGTCGCATTCGGCAGCCGTGGAGCGCATCGCCAATCCGGGCGGACGCTTTGGCGCCTGGCTGAGCGATCTGCTGCTGTATCTGTTCGGGTTTTCCGCGTGGTGGTGGGTGGCCCTGCCATTCTTCATGCTGGCATGGGGCTATCATCGGCTGAGCCATCTGTTCGGCGGCGACCGCCGTCCCTTGTTGATTGCACTGGCCGGATTTCTGCTGCTGTTGCTGGCGAGTTGCGGCCTCGAGGCCATGCGCTTCTGGAGCATCAAGGCGGCCATGCCGCTGGCGCCCGGGGGCATGCTGGGTTTTGAGGTCGGACGTCTCATCGGGCAGTTTCTCGGCTATACCGGCGGCACGCTGATCCTGCTGGCGCTGGGCATGATCGGTTTCAGCCTGTTTACCGGGCTGTCGTGGATCACCGCGGCCGAGAAGGCGGGGATCCTGGTCGAAGGCGCCTATGTCGGTGTGCGCAGCTTGTGGGACAGCTGGCAGGACAGGCGCTATGGCCGTGCCGTTGCCGAACAGCGCGAGGAGGTGGTGGAAACGGAACGGCGCAAGGTCGAGGAAAGTCCGATCCGTATCGAACCCGTCGAAATCGTGGTGCCGGTGGCGCCCAAGGCCGTGGCGCGGGCCGAGAAAGAGCGGCAGGCGCCGCTGTTCTTCGACGCGCCGGGCGGCGCCCTGCCGCCACTGCACCTGCTGGCCGAGCCTAGCCACAATCCGGCGGATCTGCCGGCGCCCGAGACTCTCGAATTCACCTCGCGCCTGATCGAGCGCAAGCTGGCCGACTTCAATGTCGTGGCCAAGGTGCTGACGGCCCACCCGGGGCCGGTGGTGACGCGCTACGAGATCGAGCCGGCAATCGGCGTCAAGGGCAGCCAGATCGTCGGCCTGGCCAAGGACCTGGCGCGCGCCCTCTCCTTGGTATCGATCCGCGTCGTCGAGACGGTTCCCGGCAAGTCATGCATGGCGCTGGAACTGCCCAATCCGCGGCGGCAGATCGTGCGCCTGTCGGAAATCATCGGTTCGCAGGCCTACCACGGCATGCATTCCCCATTATCGGTGGCGTTGGGCAAGGACATCGGCGGCCAGCCGGTGGTCGTGGATCTCGCCAGGATGCCCCACCTGCTGGTGGCGGGTACCACCGGCTCGGGCAAATCGGTCGGTGTCAATGCCATGATCCTCTCGCTGATCTACAAGTCCGAGCCCAAGGACGTGCGCATGATCATGGTCGACCCGAAGATGCTGGAACTGTCGATCTACGAAGGCATTCCGCATCTGCTGGCGCCGGTAGTGACCGACATGACCAAGGCCGCCAATGCGCTGAACTGGTGCGTCGGCGAAATGGAGCGGCGCTACAAGCTGATGTCGGCGCTGGGCGTGCGTAATCTGTCGGGCTACAACAGCAAGATCAACGACGCCAAGAAGGCCGGCGAGCACATTCCCAATCCCTTCTCGCTGACGGCGAATACGGAGATTGGCCCCGAGCCCCTGGAACCCATGCCTTACATCGTGGTGATCATCGACGAACTCGCCGACCTGATGATGGTGGTCGGCAAGAAGATCGAGGAACTCATCGCCCGGCTCGCGCAGAAGGCGCGCGCCGCCGGCATCCACCTGATCCTGGCGACGCAGCGGCCCAGCGTCGACGTGATCACGGGCCTGATCAAGGCCAACATCCCGACCCGCATT
>JANMTA010000221.1:0-4839 GCA_031389965.1 Betaproteobacteria bacterium | reverse complement strand
CCAGCACGCGTTCGCGCCCCAGCACTTCGAGCACCGCATCGATTGAAGGCGACTGAGGCAGTCCCAGCAGGGCCACCCGCAAGGGAATCGCCAACTGCCCCATCTTCAGACCCGCCTCGGCAGCGGTCTGCTTCACGGCTTGCCCCAATTCGTCGGCCTGCCAGGTGCACGCCGCGAGTCTCGTGCGCAAGGCAGCGAGCCCGCCGAGCGCCGCCCCGGTGAAATGCTGGGCGCACATCTCCACCGTCGGCTGCGGCGGCACAAAAAAAGGATGGATGGCATCGGCCAGTTGATTCAGGTTGCCCGCACGATCGCGGTACAAGGCAGCCACACTCGCCACATCGGGGCCTCCGGCAACGGCCACGCCCTGCTTTGCCAGCCGGCGGGTCGCCTCTGCGGCGAGGCGCTGCGGAGCAGCCAGCTTGAGATAGTGCGCATTGAGCCAGTTGAGCTTCTCGGTATTGAACTGGGCGGCGGAGGCCGTGATGTGGTCCAGGTCGAACCACTTCACGAACTGGTCCATGGCGAACACTTCTTCATCGCCATGCGACCAGCCGAGCCGCGCCAGATAGTTCAGCACCGCCTCGGGCAGATAGCCATCCTCATCGTACTGCATCACCGATACCGCGCCATGGCGCTTGGACAGCTTCTGCCCGTCATCGCCGAGGATCATCGACAAGTGCGCGTACTGTGGCACCGGCGCACCCAGCGCCTGCAGGAGGTTGATCTGGCGCGGCGTGTTGTTTATATGATCGTCGCCGCGAATCACGTGGGTGATATTCATGTCGCGATCATCAACCACGACGCAAAAGTTGTAGGTCGGCGTGCCGTCGGCGCGGGCGATGATGAAATCGTCGAGTTCGCTGTTCGCAAACTCGATGCGCCCCTTGACCTGATCCTCCCACGCCACTACGCCCTCCTGCGGATTCCTGAAACGGACGACGGGAGCGGCAGCGGGCGGCGGTGGCAACGCCTTGTCCGCTTCCGGGCGCCAGCGCCCGTCATAGCGCGGCTTTTCCTTGCGCGCCTCCTGCTCGGCGCGCAAGACATCCAGTTCCTCTTTCGCCATATAGCAGTGATAGGCCGTGCCTGCAGCCAGCATCTCGCCGATCACCTGGCGATAGCGCTCCATGCGTTGCATCTGATAGAACGGACCCTCGTCGGGAGCCAGTCCCAGCCACTGCATGCCGTCGAGAATCGCCTGCACCGCCTCGGAAGTCGAGCGGGCAACATCGGTATCCTCGATGCGCAGGATGAACTTGCCGCCATGGCGCCGGGCGTAGGCCCAGGAAAACAGCGCCGTGCGGGCGCCGCCGATATGCAGAAAACCGGTCGGGCTGGGGGCGAAGCGGGTGCGGACCGTCATTGGATTTCAACGCTCGGGGAAAGGTGTGAATTCTACGTCACGCCACCTGTCCGATTGACCGTTACCCGGCCTTTGTGGTTAAATTCGCCCCTCTTTCGCGGGCGGTTAACTCAGCGGTAGAGTGCCACCTTCACACGGTGGAAGCCACTGGTTCGATCCCAGTACCGCCCACCATACCATTTGCATAACAAATCAATTGATTATGCAGCGCAAGCCGCCTGACTGAACCGGCCATCAGGACAAGATAAGCGCCTGTTTTGGCAAGAGCCGCCCCCTCTGCAAGACCGTTGTTGCTAACCGCCGCTGCGTGACTTCAAGTGATGTCCGAGGTGGCGGTCGGTCTTGATGCTGTGGTTGATGGTCCAATCCATCAGCAGCAGCTTGATGCGAAATGCCAGATATACCGGATTTTCGGACCCGGAGCCGATCTCGTCGCTCAGGCGTTTCAGGTTCTCCTGGAAGCGCCGGTGCTGGTGGGAGTGCTCGGCCGCGAAAACATAGCGCGACTCCTGCATCAGCGTCTCTTCCGTTGCAAACTGCAGCCGCGCGTCTCTTTCGATACGGGCAAGAATGGGCGCCGTGTCCGCCATCCGCTCTTCACGCACTGCCAATGCCAGCGCGTTCAACTGGCCCAGCAGGATGCGGTGGTGGCCGTCGATATCGGCCACGCCGCAACTGTATTCCTCGCTCCAGCTCTGGGTCAGTTCGTTTTCTTCGATACCTTCCGCGTGGCCATTGCGCAGGTACTCGTCGCAGCGATCCAGGTACAGGCGCGCCGGCACATCATCCGGTGCTTCCTCGAGGCATCTGGCGAGTCGCGTGCGGGCACGAAAAATGTCTCCGACATAATAGAAGGCCAGCGCTTCCTCGAAGCGCTTGCGCGTGCGTAGCTTTGCCGCGCGCATGGACGGCGGATCGGCATCAAAGACTTCATAGACCGACTGCGCCTCCTGCTTTCCCTTGACCCGGTTGCGCACCAGAAAACGGATGGCATAGCGACCCGGATCTTCGAGACTGTGCAAGGTGTGCTCGCTGATCAGGAGCGGGACACCATAAGTCTTCGACATGTCCTCGAGGCGCGAAGCCAGATTCACGGCATCGCTGATCACCGTTCCTTCCATCCTGCCGATGCCGCCAACCGTCCCCAGCATGACAATCCCGGTATTGATGCCGATACCGATGCGGATCGGCAGGTAGCCTGCCCGGGCGCGGCCCTTGTTGTAGTTTTCCAGGCGCTCGAGCATCGCCAGAGCGCCCATTACGGCGTCATCCGTGGCCTCCGGGAACAGCGCCATGATCGCATCGCCGATGTATTTGTCGATCAATCCGCGGAAGGGAACGATCATCGGTTCCATCTGCGACAGGTAGGAATTCAGGAAATCGAAGTTTTCCTGCGGCGTCATCGTTTCCGAGAGGCCGGTGAAATTACGAATGTCCGCGAACAGGATGGTCATCTTGCGTTCGGTCTGCATGCCGAGACGAACGTCACGGACGTTGCCGATCGACAGGAGGCGCAGCAATTCGCCGGGTACGAAACGGCCAAAGGCCTTTTCGGTGTCGACCAGTTGCTCGCGAACACCGGCCAGTTCCGCCCGCAGTCGTGCCACCTCGGCCTCCAGTGAAACAGGCTGCGCGTCGGGGAGTGATTGCTTGTTCAAGCGAATATCGTTTCGAATAGTTGGATCAACCCGCAGCCGGACATCGTCCGCTCAACGTGCCTGGCCGCATCGATGGCCGGGCCCGCCCCTGCACCTGGCAGAAGGCGAATGCCGCTAGTGTAGCGTGTCGCGGAAGTTCAGGCTTGCCGCGACTGCCGCATTATCCAACCAGGTGCAGCCGGTCGGAACCATCCGCCTCGGAAAACAGGGATCCCGCTTTTTGATTTTCCGCCAGCAGCTTGGCAAACTCCTCCGCGCTGACCCCCTGCGAAAAGCGATACCCCTGCAGGACGTCACAGCGGGCGCGGCGCAGGAAATTCACCTGGCCGGCAGATTCGACGCCTGCAGCCACAATCCTCAAATTCAGGGCGTGGCCCATGGCGATGATGGTTCGGGTGATGGCAACCGCCTCGGCGTCGTTGGGCGTATCCTGGATGAAGGAACGGTCTATCTTGAGAGTGTCAATGGGAAAGCGTTTGAGGTAACTCAGACTCGAATATCCCGTGCCGAAGTTGTCCATCGACAGCGTGATGCCCAGGTCACGGAACCGGTGCAGCAGCGTCAGGCCGGCGGGAGCATCGCGCATCAGCGTACCTTCGGCGATTTCCAGCTGGAGGTGGCGCGCGTCAAAGGTGAGTTCCTTCATGACGGCATCGACTTTTTCCACTGCCTTTTCGTCCGCAATCTGCGCGGCGCAATAGTTGACCGCGATGAAAAGTTCGCTGTTGAACTCCTTGCGCCACGCCGCATTGTCCGCCAGTGCGGTGCGCAGCACCCAATCACCCACCCGAACCGCAAGCCCGGCTTCTTCCAACATGGGAACAAAAAACTCGGGGCTGACATAGCCCGCTTCGGGCCTGAACCAGCGCAACAGGGCTTCCGCCCCGATGATGCGCCCGGTTTCCCCCGACACCAGAGGTTGATAGAAAACCTTCAGTTCGTTACGCTCTATTGCCCGGTGCAGGCGTTCCCGCAGCCGGATCTGATCGGACAACTTCTCGTTGGCCTGCGGGAAGCGGTAGGTATTGCCACCGGCCTCGGCCGCCAGGTACATCGCAGCATCGGCACTTTTCGTCAGCGCCTCGGCATCTTCGCCGTCTTTCGGATAAATACTGATGCCGATGCTGGCAGTGATGTACAACTCGGACTTCTCGACATACAAGGCGCGCCCGAGTTCCTGCTGGATGCGGTTCGCCGCCGCCGCCGCCTCGTCCGTTGATGCAATATCGGAAAGCACGATCGCGAACTCGTCGCCGCCAAGCCGCGCGACGCAATTGCCGGTATCGACCGAGGCCAGCAGCCGCGAGGAAATCTCCTGCAGCAGCATGTCTCCGGCGCTGTGCCCGACCGCCTTGTTGATCTGATCGAAGCGATCAAGGTCGATCAGCATCAGCGCCATGAAGCGCTTGGTGCGCCGGGCGGCAATGATCGACTGCTCAAGCCGGTCGCTGAACAGGATGCGATTCGGCAGCGATGTCAGGGCGTCGTAATGCGCAAGGAACTGCATCCGTTTCTTGATGGTCTTGTGCACCGTTATTTCGGAAAACACCGCGACGAAATTCACGATCTCGCCGGCATCGCTCTTCACGGCGCTGAGGTTCATCCATTCGACGATGACTTCGCCATCCTTGCGCCGGTTGCGAATCTCGCCGTGCCATTCGCCACGATTCATCAGCGAACGCCACATGTTGTTGTAAAAGGCCTTGTCCTGCTGGCCTGAATTCAGAATGCTCGGCGTATTGCCGGTGACTTCTTCGGCGGTATAGCCTGTGATCTCGGAAAACCGCCGATTGACCATCAAAATCTTGTTGTCGC
>JANMTA010000199.1:0-3321 GCA_031389965.1 Betaproteobacteria bacterium | reverse complement strand
GACGGCGCCGGCGCCGAAGATGCGATCAAGGGCCGCGTCACCCAGGTGCGTGCCCAGATCGAAGAAGCCACCAGCGACTACGACAAGGAGAAGCTGCAGGAACGCGTCGCCAAGCTGGCCGGCGGTGTGGCACTGATCAAGGTCGGCGCTGCGACCGAGATGGAAATGAAGGAAAAGAAAGCCCGCGTCGAAGACGCCCTGCACGCCACGCGTGCCGCTGTCGAAGAAGGCATCGTGGCCGGCGGCGGCGTTGCGCTGCTGCGCGCCCGCGCGGCGATCAAGCTCAAGGGAGACAACCACGAACAGGACGCCGGCATCAAGATCGTGATGCGCGCTCTGGAGCAGCCGCTGCGCGAAATCGCCGCGAATGCCGGCGACGAGCCCTCCGTGGTGATCAACAAGGTGCTCGAAGGCAAGGGCAACTTCGGCTACAACGCCGCGACCGGCGAATACGGCGACATGGTGGCGATGGGCGTGCTGGATCCGACCAAGGTCACCCGCTTCGCGCTGCAGAACGCCGCATCCGTGGCCGGCCTGATGCTGACCACCGATTGCATGGTGGCCGAGCTGGTTGAAGACAAGCCGGCCGGCGGTGGCATGGGCATGGGCGGCATGGGCGGGATGGGAGGAATGGACATGTAATGTCCATTCCCAGTTGAAGGAACAGGGGAAACCCAGGTTTCCTCTTGGGCTACGCCCAAGAGCGCCGGCTTGGAACAGGTGGAAAACCCCGTTTACACCCCGTAACCAACATACAAAAGAGGTTTCTTCATCGCCCAAACCCCCCCACAGGAAAAAGGACCCGGGGGTTTTTCTTTGCCCCTGAAAAGTCGGCGCTGGCGGGACGGCGAGGCGGATCGGGACGGGTTATTGCTGCATCGCGACACGAGCTAAAAAAACTTGTGGCGGCGGGGGTTTTGTTTTTGCTGCGGCTATACTCGAAACGCTTGATTCTGAAAACAGGGCAAACCCGCCGAAAGGCTGGGGCGCAAAGTTACCCGCCTAAAGGACGCAGCAAGCGCGTCACATGGCAGCGGAACCACCAGGAGATCAACATGGCCAGCATCGTCAGCCGCCGTCCGTTCATGAAAGTGAACCCGGAACGGAATCTTACCCAGTCGCTACCTCTCTGCCGGCCTGGCCCGGCAGAAGATACGCCGACGCTGCTCCAGCACTTTTCTGCGGAGGTGCGCCATGGCTGACGCAGGCATTTTTCGCAAGACCGAAAAGGGCCGCACCGAGATCGCGACCCGCGCCAACAAGCTCGGCCTGCGCGAGCGGACCATGCTGATCATGGTGGACGACAAGACCACGCATGCCGGGCTGTTGGCGAAAAATTCCCACGCGACCAGCGAAGGCATTCTCGACGGGCTGCTGGCGGACGGTTATATCGAGATCGCTTCCGGAACCGAAGCCGCCGGCGCGGCACCTGCCCCGGCTTCATCCGTTCCGGCCGCCACACCACCCACAGCAGCCGAGCCCGCGGCATTTGCCGCTGCGCCGGCCGCCGCTGCGGGCGAAGTGTCGATGGAATCCGCGTCGCGCTATGCCTGCCGCACCCTGATCACTCTTCTCGGCCCAGGGGCTGACGACCTGACGACGCTGGTCGAAAAGTGCAAGGGAGTCGAAGAACTCTCCGCCCGGCTGGAGAAATGCCGCGACGTCATCCAGGCCATGGCCGGGAAAAGAAAGGCCGAGGAATTCTGGGTCGGTGCCTGCGCGCGTTTGCCAAAAGCCTGATCTGTGGCAAGCTGGGCGTGATTTGAGCGCCGCACAGGACCCAAGCCAAGAGCCGCCATGAGAATACTGCTTGCAGAAGATGACCGCATCATTTCCCAGGGCCTGATCGCCGCCTTGCGCAAAGTTGGTTACGCCGTGGATCACGTCAATAACGGTGCCGATGCCGACACGGCCCTGCTCTCCCAACCCTATGACCTGTTGCTGCTCGATCTCGGCCTGCCACGGATGTCCGGCATCGACGTGCTCAAGCGTCTACGCGCGCGCAAGGTGGCCACACCGGTCTTGGTGCTGACCGCACAGGACGGTGTCGAGGATCGGGTGCGCGGGCTGGACGCCGGCGCCGACGATTACCTGACCAAGCCCTTCGCGCTGCCGGAACTGTTCGCCCGGGTGCGGGCACTCACCCGGCGCGGTACCGGCAACCCGACGCGGATCGAGGTCGGTTGCCTGTCCTACGACCAGTCCGAACGCATTGCACGCATGAACGGAGAAATCGTCGAACTTTCCGCGCGCGAACTCGGGCTGCTTGAAATCCTGCTGCTGCGCGCCGGGCGCCTGGTGGCCAAGGAGCAATTGGTCGACCAGCTGTGCAGCTGGGGCGAGGAAGTCAGCAACAATGCCATCGAGGTGTATATCCATCGCCTGCGCAAGAAGCTCGAACCGGGCGGCGCGCGCATCACCACGGTGCGCGGCCTCGGCTATTGCCTGGAGAAGCCGGCTGATTCCGCAGATGGCAAAGCCTGACGCCGACCCGCAAGGCGCAAGCCCGGGCGCGCAAGGCAAAGGAAAGCTCGCGACTTTTGCGGCAAAAAGTCGAGCCAACAATCCCTTCGTCAATTTCGAGTACCCGAACTCGCTGTTCGGCGAAATTCTCGACTGGATGCTGGCGCCCCTGCTGTTGCTGTGGCCGATTTCGATTGCCGCCACCAACCATGTCGCCAGCTTCATCGCCAACCAGCCCTACGATCAGGCCATGGCCGATGACGTCACGGCCATCGTCCAATTGATGAAAATCGACGGCGACCGGGTTACGGTCAACCTGCCAGCGTCGGCACGCACCCTGTTGCGAACCGACGACAAGGACGCGCTGTTCTACCAGGTGGTCGGTCCCAATACCAGGATCATTCAGGGCGACAAGGAAATCCCCTGGCCGCCAATGCCGGCGACAGTCGAGGCGGGTAGGATCCTGTTTCGCGACGACCGCATCGACGCCGAAAGCGTGCGCATCGCCTACACCTTCGTTCCGGTAAGGAAGGGTCAGCCACCGGCCGTAGTACAGGTGGCTGAAACCCTGAAAAAACGCGAAGCGCTGTCCGCCAGCATTATTTCCGGCGTGCTGCTGCCGCAATTCGCCATCATTCCGCTGGCGGTGATCCTGGTCTACATGGGCCTCTCGCGCGGCATCGCGCCCCTGCGCCTGCTGCAGGACCGCATTCATAAGCGCCGCCCGTCCGACTTGTCGCCGATCCCCGTCACCCGCGTGCCCGACGAGGTGCGCCCGCTGGTGGTCGCCTTCAACCAGATGATGGGGCGCCTGGAAGAAAACCTGCAGGCGCAGCAGCGCTTCATCGCCCAGGCCGC
>JANMTA010000170.1:0-3383 GCA_031389965.1 Betaproteobacteria bacterium | reverse complement strand
CGCAATGCGCCGGCCGAACTCGTCACGCACACGGTGATCAAGGTCGACCAGGACAAGAAGCGCGACCTGCTGCTGCACCTCTTCGCCGCCCACGGCTGGCACCAGGTGCTGGTGTTCTGCCGCACCAAGCATGGCTCCGACGCGCTGGCCAGGAAGCTGGAGCAATCCGGCGTGCGCACCGCGGCGCTGCACGGCAACAAGTCGCAGAACGCCCGCACCCGCGCGCTGGCCGACTTCAAGGCCGGCAAGCTGGCGGCGCTGGTCGCCACCGACATCGCCGCGCGCGGACTCGACATCGATTCCCTGCCGCGCGTGGTGAATTTCGAACTGCCCAACGTGCCGGAGGACTACATCCACCGCATCGGCCGCACCGGCCGCGCGGGCGCCAGCGGCGAGGCGCTGAGCCTGGTCAGCGGCGAAGAGCGCATCCAGTTGCGCGACATCGAGCGCCTGCTGAAGCGCGAGATCCCGACCTCGGTCATGCCCGGCTTCGAGCCGCAGCACAACCATTCGGTGCCGCGTCCCGCCGCCGGCCGTCCGCCGGCGCAGAAGCCGGCCCAGGCGCGCACGCGCAGCGGCAACGGAGCCCGCAGCGGCGCACCGCGCCCGGCGCGTGCGGGAGGCGGCGCCGCCAAGCCGGCCAGCCACCACAGCGGCCAGCGGCATCGCTGAAAGCTTGTCGCGCCAGGCCTTTCGAGGGCCTGGCCGACGTGTGTCATGTTGTGGGATGGATGAAGCGGCCTACGCCGATGCTTCGGCGGGCAAGCGCGGCTAAGGTTTTCCCGGCACCACCAGGGCGCCGGAGCGATAGGCTTCCGCGGCCGCCTGGTAGTGACTCACGGCCTTCTCCAGAATTTTCATGCCCCGTTCATCGGCGGGGCGTTCCTTGCCTGTCGCTTCATCGACAAGGCGCCAACGGCGCTGCGGTCGCAGCTCGGCGAGAATGCCGTCCTCCAGATAGCCCACCGTCTGGTAGTTGGCCATGAAGGCGCGCTGGTGCGCCGGCCCGTCGCGCAGGATGTCGTGGCCGAAAAAGCGCGAGCGGTAGCCGACGTTCAACAACGCCAGGAGCGTGGGGCCGACGTCGATCTGCGAGGCCAGGGTATCGATTCGCGCCGGCTTGATGTGTTTGGGTGACCAGATCATCAGCGGGATGTGGAAGTTCTCGATCGTCAGGTCGGTCTTGCCGCGGCCGCCCGAGGTGTGATCGGCGAGGATGACGAACACGGTGTCATCGAACCAGGGCCGCGTGCGTGCCTGGCGGAGGAATTCGCCAATCGCCCAGTCGGTGTACTTCACCGCCCCGTTGCGCCCGGTGCCCGAGGGGATGTCGATGCGTCCTTCCGGATAGGTATACGGCCGGTGATTGCTGGTGGTCATGACGTGGGCGTAGAAAAGCTTGCCCGCCGCGTGCCGCTGATCGAGTTGCTGCAGCGCCTGGGTGAACAAATCCTCGTCCGCCACGCCCCAGATGGTTTCGTGGTGAATGTTCTCCTTGGCAATGGCCAGGCGATCGATCACGGTGTATCCGTTGCCGCCGAAGAAGTCCTGCATGTTGTCAAAGTAGCCGTAGCCGCCGTACAGATACAGCGATTCGTAGCCGCGCTGGTTGAACACCTCGCCCAGGGTGAACAGCCTGGCATTGTTGGGGCGCTTGACAATGGAATTCCCCGGCGTCGGCGGAAACGACAGGGTGACGGCTTCAAGCCCGCGCACGGTGCGCAAGCCCGTGGCGTAGAGGCGGGTAAAGAACAGGCTTTCCTGCGTCAGGCGATCGAGATTCGGGGTCAGCGCCTTGTCGTTGCCAAACGCGGTCATGAAGTCGGCCGACAGGCTTTCCACCGTCACCAGGACCACATTCAGGCGCTTTTCCGGACCGCGGGCAAGCACCTCCCGTTCGATCGGCATGAGCGCATTGGGCGTAAAGTTTTGCGGCCCGATTTGTTCGTACTCGGCACGCAAGACCTTATATACCTGAGCCAGCGGCCTGGACCGGTAGAACTGCGCGTAGTCGATCTCGTTGTTGCGAAAGGCGCTCCAGAATTCGTAATGCCCGTTGCCCGCCAACTGCACCGCCTGTGTCTCGTCGGTAAATTCCTTGTAGCGCGGTTGGACCAGGTAGAACGAGAGGACCGGCAAGACAAACGCCGCAACGACCAGCAGCATGCGGTTCCTCCGGCTCAGCGGTGCTCCCCGCGCCGCGTCGCGCAAGGGGCGCCACTGCGCGGCAAAGAGTGCCGCGCAGGCAAGAGCAATCCCGGCGAATGCGGGACGCAGATCGTAGGACTCGCGAATGTTGCCGATCACCTCGCGCGTATAGACCAAATAGTCGACGGCGATGAAATTGAAGCGCGAGGCGAATTCGTTCCAGAAGAAGAATTCCGATGCCGCCACAAACGCCAGCACGGCCGACACGAGCAGCAACAAGGTGCCGGCGACCCAACGGAAGGAGCGGTGGGCAGCGGCCGGCCACAGTGCCACCAACAGGAGGAAAGGGAACAAGCACCAGGCCGCCGCCGCAAGATCGAACAGCAGGCCAATGCCAAGGATGGGCACCAGGCGTGCCGGTGCGAAAAAACCCAGGTCGCCATTGAACAACAGCAGGCCGAGGCGCACTGCGAGGTTGAGGGCAATGAAGGTCAGCAGGAAGCGGGCGACAACGGCAAGGCGTCCCTGCTGGAGATGGGTAGTACGCATGAGCAAGAGGCTGGCTCGTGGATGGATTGCCATTTTAAGCGACCGGAGCACCGGTAAAAGAGGCGGTGATTCGATTCCGGATTCTTCAGAACGACGAGCCTGGCTGTTTGAGGAATTCGATTTCCCCTGCCGTCGATTCGCGGCCGAGGATGGCATTACGGTGCGGAAAGCGGTCGAAACGGACTATCACCTCACGGTGCCGCAGCGCGTAGTCGCGGGCGCTGTCGAAGGCTTCGTGCTGCATTTCGCGAGCCAGCGCGGCGAAGAGCGCGACCGAGCGTTCCTGGTCGAGCAGGGACTCGCCGTGTTCGAAGGGCAGGTAGGCGAACCAGCGTTGCCAGGGCGAAAGGTTCTTGTCGCGACCCGTTGTCACCAAGGTTTCTGCCAGAGCCTTGGCCTGCGCATCGCCGGCGAAGGCTCGCGGCGTATTGCGGTAGATGTTGCGGGTGAACTGGTCGAGCAGCAGGATGCGCGCCAGCAGGGCTTCGTCAGATCCCTCGCCGGAGACTCCTCTCAGAGCTGCTGCGACCTCTGGGCCGAAGCGTTCGCGGATTGCGGCGTCGAAAGCATCATCCTTGCGGAACCATTCCAGGCGGTAGGCGTCGTGACCGGGGTGGTCCGCCGGCAGGAACCAGAAATCGAGAACGGCGCGCGCAGTTCGGGCGTTCACCGCGCCTTGCTCAAGC
>JANMTA010000168.1:0-2835 GCA_031389965.1 Betaproteobacteria bacterium | reverse complement strand
CAAACAAGTCAGCTGCAAATAAGTCTGCTGCAAATAAGGCGGCTGGAAAGAAGTCTTCTGCTAAGAAGCCGGCTGCCAAGAAGGCTGCTGCCAAGAAGCCGGCTGCCAAGAAGTCTGCTGCCAAGAAGCCGGCTGCCAAGAAGGCTGCTGCCAAGAAGCCGGCTGCCAAGAAGCCGGCTGCCAAGAAGCCGGCTGCAAAGAAGCCTGCTGCGAAGAAGGCGGCTGCCAAGCCTGCCGCTGCAGCACCTTCGACTGCTGCTGCTCCCGGCATCAAGTCGTCGCTGAATCCGGCGGCAGCTTGGCCATTTCCCACCGGCTCCCGTCCCTGACGGTAGCATCGGCCTGCGATTAGTCCTGCGGGACTGATCGCGGCGCTTAGTGGATAGCAAGCGCGTGCTGTTAACTCAGCACGCGCTTTCTTTTATCGCCGGCGCGCGAAGCGCTATCCCCGACGGGCAAGGCCCCGAGTCCCTTTGGGCGAGGACGGTATCCCGGGATATCCGGAACCCAGCACGGCCGCCATGCGGGAAAGTCCTTCCTCGATGCGACTCCGCTCGATGGTGTAGGCAAAGCGCATGTGACCCTGCGGGTCGTTATTGCCAAAGTCCAGGCCCGGCGTTGCCGCTACACCAGCTTCGATGAGCAACTGCCGGGCAAGTTCGTCGCTGTCGGCGGCCAGTGCGCTGCAGTCGGCATACACGTAAAACGCTCCCTGCGGTTCGGCCGCGATCTTGAAGCCGAGTTTGCGCAGACCGGGCAGGAGAATATCCCGCCGCAGCGAGAACTCGCGGCGGCGGGCTTCCAGGATGGCCGTGGTTGCAGGCTGAAAGGCGGCCAGCGCGGCATGCTGGGCTACGGTCGACGGGGCGATATAGAGATTTTGCGCCAGCTTCTCGATCTCACGAACGTAACGGTCAGGCGCTACCAGCCAGCCCAGGCGCCAGCCCGTCATGCCGAAGTACTTGGAGAAGCTGTTGATGACAAACACCTCGTCGCTGATTGCCAGTGCGGACATGGCGTCGACGCCGTAGGTGAGCCCGTGATAAATCTCGTCCACCAGCAGGGTGCCACCGCGCTTCGCGACGATGCCGGCGAGTGCCGCCATGGTTTCGGGATCGAGCAGTGTGCCTGTCGGATTTGCCGGTGAGGCCACCAGCAGCCCCCGGGTCTTGTCGGTCCAGGAAGCTGTTACCTGCGTTGCCGTGGGCTGGTAGTGCGATGCCGCATTCACTGCCAGCGGAACTGGCCGTCCCTCAAGCAGGCGCACGAAATGCCGGTTGCAGGGATAACCCGGATCAGGCAGCAGCCATTCGTCGCCCGGACTCACCAACACGCCGAGCGCCAGCAGCAGCGCGCCGGATGCGCCGGCGGTGACGACGATGCGCGCCGGCGAAATCTCAAGTCCGTAGCGGCTGAAATAGTGGCCGCTGATAGCCTCGCGCAGCTGCGGCAGGCCGAATGCCGCCGTGTAATGGACATGTCCGCCGGAAAGGAAGCGTTGGGCCGCCTCAAGAATCGGCCCGGCCGTGGCGAAGTCGGGTTCGCCAACCTCGAGGTGAATGATCGATTTGCCCTCGGCTTCCAGGGCCTGTGCGCGCGCCATCAGTTCCATCACGTGAAAAGGCGCGATCTGGGCCATCCGTGCGGCAATGTTCATTCCGTTCTCCAAAAAACAACGGCCGCCGTGCGCGAAGCAGGGCGGCCGGTCTGCGATTCGGCGTGGTGCCGCCGCCGACTTTTGATCGCCTTACCCCCCCCGGCTCCTTCTCCAGGAGAAGGGGTGACTAATGACTAAGGCTCGCTGCGCTCGCAGGTTTTTGGCGGGTCTGACTTGAGGCGGCCCTGCGTCAGACCAATCAATCCACCAGTGCCAGTTCGAACAATTCGCGTTTGAGGGTCAGGGAGCGCGGCATGCGACTCTTGAGCTTGTCGAACCACTCGGCATGCAGTTTCAGTTCCTTGCGCCAGGCATCGGTGTCGACCGCGGTGAGATGCTCGAACTGCGCCTTGCTGACATCCTCGCTGCCGCTCCAGTCGAGATCCTCGAAGCGCGGCATCCAGCCCAGAGCGGTCTGCTTTGCATCTGCCTTGCCGCTGCAGCGGCCGACCACCCACTTCAGGACGCGCATGTTCTCCCCGAAGCCGGGCCACATGAAAATTCCTTCGGCATCCTGGCGGAACCAGTTGACGGTGAAGATGCGCGGTGCGTGCTCGATCTGGTGTCCAATCCGTAGCCAGTGGTTGAAATAGTCGCCCATGTGATAGCCGCAGAACGGCAGCATGGCGAACGGATCACGGCGCACCACGCCTTGCGCTCCGGCCGCCGCGGCCGTGGTTTCCGACCCCAGCGTGGCCGCCATGTAGACACCGTAATTCCAGTTGAAGGCTTCGAACACCAGCGGCACGGTGGTCGAGCGCCGGCCGCCGAAAATGAAAGCCGAGATCGGCACACCCGCGGGGTTTTCCCAGTCCGGGTCGATCGACGGGCACTGGCTGGCGGGTGCAGTGAAGCGCGAATTGGGATGCGCCGCCTTGCGCCCGGTTTCCTTGGCGATCTGTGGTGTCCATTCCTGCCCTTGCCAGTCGATGCAGTGCGCCGGTGCTTGCTTGCTCATGCCCTCCCACCAGACATCGCCGTCATCGGTCAGGGCGACGTTGGTGAAGATCACGTTTTCCTTCAGGGTCGCCATGGCGTTGAAATTGGTCTTCTCGCTGGTGCCGGGAGCGACGCCGAAAAACCCGCTCTCCGGATTGATGGCGTACAGCCGGCCGTCCTTGCCCGGCTTGATCCAGGCGATGTCGTCGCCGACCGTGGTCACCTTCCAGCCGCCGAGG
>JANMTA010000140.1:0-2045 GCA_031389965.1 Betaproteobacteria bacterium | reverse complement strand
CATGACGACGTCGTTGGCGACGGGCAGCCGGTGGCCGAGTTCGTTCCAGCCCAGCAGCAGGGCCGCGCCGGCCGCCACCTGCATCACCAGGCCGGTCATCTGCGGCAGCAGGCGCCGCGTCTGCACGCCGTACCAGAGCACTGCTGCGCCCTCGATGGCCCACAGCGCGGAAGTCAGCTGGGCGCCGAAGGCGAGCGGAATCGACAGCGTGAAGAAGGCGATCGCCAGGCCCAGGTGGCTGCGTTCGACGATCTCGTTTTCGGCATCGTTCTGCCGGTACAGGCTCAGCCACAGCGCCGCATACCAGATCGCGGCGATAAGTGCGCTCCAGGCATTGCCGTAGGGCACGCCTTCCATCAGCCGCGCTTGCAGGAAGCTGCCCACCACCGGCGTGCCGAACAGCAGCATGCCGTCGCGCCAGCCATTCAGTCCCGGCGCGCGGAACAGGGCGGTCAGCACCGGCATCGCCGAGTAGGCGACCAGGAACAGCGCCAGGAAGGCCTGCGTCACCAGGTAGTGGCGCTCCTCGTAGCGGTCGATGCCCCAGGCCATGCCGATCGCCAGCGTGAAAATGAAGCCGGCGATGTTGAGCACGCGCCAGGCGCGGAACCAGTCGACACCCAGGATGAAAAGGTTGAGCAGGGCGAAGTAGCTGAACAGCGGCAGCGGCGTGTCCGCGCCGCCGCCGGCCAGCACCGGCGCAAGGAAGGCGCCGGACAGGCCGAGCACGGCCAGAACCGGTCCGTCCTGCTTCGCCGCCATCACGACACAGGTGACGCCGAGCAGGGCGAACATGACGAAGGCAAGTCCCTGCCCGATCAGGGTGTAGCGCGCCAGCATGAAATAGGCGACCAGGTAGAGTAGCGCGAAGCCGCCGCCCTGCAGCGACAGGCCGAACACGCGGTGCGTGTCGTCGCGCACCTTGGCGAAGCCGAAACCGATCAGGCCGATCGCCGCGGCGGCGGCGAGGAAGAGCCGCACCGGAACCGGAAACATGCCATATTCGGCGGCCAGGCGCAGCCCCGAGGCGACGCCGAAGAAGAGCAGGACGATGCCGATCTTGACCAGCGGGTTGCCGGCCCAGAAACGCGCAAGCCATGGCGGTACTTCGATCGCTTGCGCCGGAAGCGTGACCGGCGCGCCGGGCTCTTCCCGCGGCAGCGAGGCAACGGGGGGCGCAACGGATGGCGTGACGGGCATCGGCGGCGCGGTTGCCATTTCGATGCGCTCCGGCTCCGGGCTTGCCGGCAGGACAACTGTTGCGGCGACCGCGGGCGGCGTTGTTGTCGGCATTGCCTGCGGCACCGCTTGCTCGCGTTGCCTTTCCTGCAGTTCCTCGACTTCCCGGCACAGGCGCGCGAGGTCGCCTTCGACCCTGGCGAGGCGTGCCGCCAGCGCCGACTTTCGTTCGCCGGCGGCCTGCCGTTCGCTGCCTATCCAGACGCCGATGCCGGCGCCGACGAGCGCGCCGAGCAAGGCGGACTTGCCGCCCACATAGGCCCCGACGATGAGGCCGATCAATCCGCTGATGATCCACATGGCATGTCTCCTAGGCCAGGTCGCCGCGCAGGGCGACAACTTCCTGTTGCAGGCGCTCCGGCAACGCCTCGGCAGACGGCACGGCGGCGCCCATGACCAGTTCGATGCGCGAAAACACGCCGCGGCGGAAGGGCTTGGTCATGGCCGGGCCGTGCTTGCGCGAGAAGAAGCTGCCCCACAGGCCGCGCAGGGCCATCGGCACCACCGGCACCGGGTTGCGCGCGAGGATGCGGGTGATGCCCGGGCGGAAGGGGTTGATGCTGCCGTCGGCGGTGATCTTGCCTTCGGGAAAAATGCCGACCAGATCGCCGGCGTCGAGCGCCCTGGCGACTTGGTCGAAGGCCCGCTCCATCATCGCCGGGTCTTCCTTGGCCGAGGCGATGGGGATGGCCTTGCTGGTGCGGAAGACGAAATTCAGCAGCGGCCAGCGGAAGATGTGGTGGTCCATCACGAAGCGGATCGGGCGCTTGCAGGCGGCCATGATTACCAGTGCATCGACGAAGCTG